>JBHEPI010000164.1:0-17781 GCA_046260345.1 Marinobacter sp.
AGCATTCATGGCAGCTGCACTGGCCCTGCTCTTCAAACTTCTTCCCCTCTACGTAACTGTCGTCCTGGGCTGGCTTGCCCGCCGCTATCTGGAAGCCAGTGGCAAGCACATTGCGGGGATCATGCTCTATATCATGACGCCCTCGGTGGTGTTCTCAGGCGTGATGGCAGCGCCGCTTTCCCCGGAAGTGATCCTGCTGCCGGTGCTGACGTTCGGCTTGTGTACGGCTATTGGCGTGGCGCATCTCTGGCTGGCCAGGCGTTTTATTACCGATGGCAGTGCCAGCCTGATGCCGCTGTCAGTCGGCACTGGCAATACCGGCTACTTTGGCATCCCGGTGGCACTGTTACTGTTCGGGCAGGAAGGGTTGGCGCTGTACATTGTCTGCATGCTGGGCACCACCCTGTTCGAGAATTCGGTTGGCTTTTACCTGGCTGCCCGGGGCCGATACAGTCTTAAAGATTCTCTGGTACGAGTGGCGAAGCTGCCTTCGGTGTATGCCTTCGGGCTGGCGGTTGTACTGAACCTTTCAGGCTTCACCATTCCGGATGTGTTTACCCCACTGTTTGATAACCTGCGCGGTGCCTACAGCGTCCTGGGCATGATGATTATCGGTATGGGCATTCTCAGTTTGCGCGGGCTGGCGGGGAACCTGCGCTTCACCGGGTTGGCTTTCTTCGGAAAGTTCGTGTCCTGGCCGTTGGTGGCTCTGGCTTTCTGGTGGCTGGATGCGCGCTTTTTCGGTGTCTACGACCTGGCGGTCTATCAGGCCATTTTCCTTATTTCCATCACCCCGATTGCGGCCAATACCGTGGTGATTGCCACCTTGCTGGATACCGCCCCGAAACAGGCGGCGGGAACGGCGTTGCTCAGTACGCTGTTTGCTCTGGCGTTTATTCCTGTGATGGTGGCGTTGGTTCTGCCGTAAATGCCTGACGGTCGAGTGCTGCCTGCGCTCCCTGAATATCTCTGCGGGCATGACGCACCACGCTGACGCCCGCAGTAATGGCCAGGCCACCCATCACAGTTGCAACTGCCAGATCCGGCCAGGCGGTACCCGTGCCGAACACCCCGAGCGCCGCTACCATGACAGCAATATTGCCGATGGCATCGTTGCGGCTGCATAGCCAAACCGAGCGCATATCCGAGTCACCTTCCCGGAATCTGAACAGCATGACTGCAACGCTCATGTTGGCAACCAGAGCCAGGAAGCCAACCGCCCCCATAGTCATGGGTTCCGGCGTAATGCCGCTTTGCATTACCCAAATCGCCCGGCCCAGCACCGCAATACCGAAGACCGTCATGGTAATGCCCTTCACCATCGCCGCCCGGCCACGCCAGAGCATGCCCATTGAGAGCACAGACAGTGACAGCAGGTAGTTGGCGCTATCACCGAAGAAGTCGATGGCATCGGCCAGCAGAGACACGGAACCGGACTGAAGGCTGGCATAGCCCTCCACCAGGAACATTGAAAGGTTGACCCAAAGTGCAATCCACAGGGCTTTGCGGAAGCCCGGTGCGGGGGACTTGGGTTCGGGGGCGGAACAGCTGCTGCACGCCATGAATACCTCCTGTGATCAGAATGTATTCATTAAAAACCCTGTAGTTACTACAGAGTCAATGCCTCGGCTGGGGAAAATGTCAGCGAGTGCCGTGGGTGCCGGGGATGTGATTATGTTGGGCGGCGCCTTGCTCGGACACAGGTTCAGAGGTGAGCCCCCCGAGAATGCCGCATTCGCTGACTGTCCGGCCTTCCGAGCAGGCCTGCTGTAGCTGTTCCAGGGTATCTTCCAGGCTTGCCAGCTCTCGCAGGCGCTCGCGGACATGGCTGAGGTGACGGGCCAGCAGGGCATCCACTTGGCTACAGTCTGCGTCCGGCTGGTCGGCCAGACGAATCAGTTCACGGATCTCATCCTGCGCCATGTCCAGATTGCGGCAACGTCTTATGAACAGCAGGCGATCCAGATGGCTTTGGCGGTAATGCCGGTAGCCACTGGCCTGTCTTTCTGGCTCAGGCACCAGCCCGATCTTCTCGTAGTAGCGGATGGTTTCCACCGGAATGCCGGTTGCTCTGGAGATTTCACCGATTTTCATGGCCTGGGTCCTGCTCAATGTCATGGTTAGTGTGGGTATTGTTACCCATGTGGTCAAACCTCAGCCCATCCGTTTCCTGAGCAAATTTACATCCGCTCAGGTGACGCGTGTTCTTTTTTGTTGGCATTGCTCGCCGCTACCGTGATTGTCGGTAAAGATAAAGCGGATACAACTGTGTTCTATCTCTGGATGCACCGGACTATTTTGGAATCAACACCAGACCATGCAGCCCTCCGCCGGGGCTACTGGAGAAGGTGACCTGCCCGCCGTAACGTTCGACAATATCGGCAACGATCGCAAGCCCCAGGCCATGGCCCGGGGTTTGCTCGTCCAGTCTCAGGCCCCGTGTGCCGAGGTTTACCAGTGTATCGTCGGCAACGCCGGCCCCGTCGTCCGCCACTTGAAGGCAATAGCCGGTATCGGTCTCCCAAAGTGTTAGCTCGGCGTGGCGTTTTGCCCATTTGCCGGCGTTGTCGAGAAGGTTGCCCATCAGTTCGTTCAGGTCATGCTCTTCGACGGGCCAGCGGTGGGTCTCGTCCAGATCGGTGGACAGCTCGAAATTCTTGTCCGGGTGCAGTCTCCCCAGCATCCACAGCAGGTCGCGGGCCTGTTTCACCGGTTGCGCTACCTTGCCGGCCTGGGGGCCGGAAAACTGGCTGCGACGCATTTCTGCTTCCAGTTTCTGGTGGATATCAGACAACCGGCGGGCCATTTCCTGTCGCAACGAGGGGGTCAGTTCACGATCCTGGTCCTCCAGAATCTGGCGCACCGCAGCGATAGGCGTCTTGACGCTGTGCGAGAGGTTGGCCAGCGCATCGCGGGAGCGTTCCAGGCGCCGGTCCAGGGCATCCAGTAACTGGTTCAGTTGGTCTACCAAAGGCCGGAATTCCTCCGGAGCCTGGGTGTGGATCCGGGTTTCCCGGCCCTCACGCAGATCTGCAAGTGCACGCTGCAGGGCTTTCACCGGACGCAGCGCGAGGGTGATGCCAAACCAGATGGCGGAGGCCAGCAGGCCAACCAGCAGCAGAGAAACGACGGCCGTCCAAAGGTGCAGGGATTGCTGGGTCTGGTGGAGCTCACCGAGATCTTCTGCCACGATGATCACCACCGGTTTGTTGTTGATTACGGTGGTTTTGCGGTAGGCCAGCAGGTTGCCGGAAACATCGCTTCCTGCCGGCGCCCGAACGAGAAAGGGGCCTGTGCGTTCGTCGTCAATCAGTGCCTCCAGTAGCGGTTGCCATTTTCTCGGCGAGACCTGGTTCTCCTCATTGATCGCAATGGCAAAGGCATGATGAAAAACATCCTCGAAATAGGTTCCGGTATCCAGGTTTTCCAGATCGGCGCCGGTCCGGCTCAGTTGATGCTCCAGGAAGGCTACTTCATCCTTCAGCCGTCCCTCGACGAAATCCCGGGACATCTGCTCCAGCAGTAGCCCGTGAATGAACCAGGCCAGTCCCATAAGGGCAATACTGGCGGGCAGCAATAACAGCAGCAGGGTGCGCCGGACCGACTTCGGACGCTCAGGCATTGGCATTGGCATTGAAGGCATACCCCTGGCCGCGGCGGGTTTCAATGGTATTCTGCCCGACCACTTTCCGCAGGCGTCTCACATAGGCTTCGATGGTATTTTCGTTCGGGCTGTCGCTCAGGCTGTAGAGCTGTTCAATCAGTTGTTCCTTGGAAAAAACCCGCCCGGGCCGGGCCATCAGGCAGCGCAAGAGCCGGAACTCGGTTCCGGTCAGCGGGTGGTCAGTGCCATCAGGAAGCGTCAGGTACTGGCGGTTTTCGTCAAGCACGAAGCTGCCAGCGGTGAGCATGTCGTCGCTGCGCCCTTCGCTGCGACGGATAATGGCATGCAGCCGCGCCAGCAGTTCCTCGGATTGAAACGGCTTGGCCAGGTAATCGTCCGCACCGGCTTTCAGCCCGTTTACCTTGTCCTGCCAGTTGCCGCGGGCGGTGAGAATGAAGATCGGAAAGTCCTGCCCTTGCTGACGCCAGAGTTTCAGCAGGTCCAGCCCGTTACCATCCGGCAGCCCCAGGTCAAGCACCGCGACCCGGTAGCTTTCCTGGCTGGCGAGGGTTTCAGCGCTTTGTTTTGAAGGGGCAACATCGACGCTATAACCGGCGCATTCCAGAGTGCGGGTGAGGCTTTCGGAAAGCAGGCGGTCGTCCTCCACCAATAATAAACGCATCGTCTTATCTCCATGGGATGAACGAATCGGCTATAGCCTGAACCCTCAGCCTGAAACCTTACTGAAAGGCAATAAATTCTTTTCAGGAAGAATTCAGTTTCATAGGCGACAGTGTGAGCGAATTATACGAACTGTTTAACAGCCAGCCCGAGGATACACGCAATGAATCAACGTAATCTGCTTGCAAGCCTGGTAGCCCTGACGCTGTCCACCAGCGCCTTTGCCGCCGGAGAGCACGGCGGCCACCATGGCGGTGACAGCATCGGCGAGCCGGGCAAGGCCGAGGATGTCAGTCGCACCATTGATGTCACCATGCTGGACAACTATTACGAGCCCGAGTCCATTTCTGTCAAGTCTGGCGAGACCATCCGTTTCCGGGTGAAGAACGACGGTGCCATGGTGCATGAATTCAATATCGGTTCTGCCGACATGCACGAAGCCCATCAGGAAGAAATGCAGATGATGGTGGATCATGGCGTGATCAAGGGAGACAAGATAGACGAAGATATGATGGAAATGGACATGGGCGACGGCAAAACCATGAAGCACGATGACCCCAACAGTGTGCTGATGGAGCCGGGTGAAACCAAAGAGATTATCTGGACCTTCACCGAAGCCACTGACCTTGAGTTTGCCTGCAATGTGCCGGGCCACTACCAGTCGGGCATGTACGGCGATATTGATTTTGAATAAGCGGGTTTACTCCATGAATAAGCGAATTCTCGCCGCCGTACTCGGTGGTTTTGTCTCTATAGCGGTTCACGCTGGCGAATACGACATTTCCGTCGACCGGGTCCAGATCGACACCGGTGACTTCGTCAAGGAAGGCATTGGCTATAACGGGGCTTCCCCGGGGCCAACGCTGAGGTTCAAGGAGGGGGAAGAGGTCACCATCAACGTAACCAATAACCTGGACGAGATGACCTCCATCCATTGGCATGGCCTGATCCTGCCCTTCGAGCAGGACGGTGTGCCGGGCATCAGCTTTCCCGGTATCAAGCCGGGCGAGACCTTTACCTATAAGTTTCCGATCAAACAGGCAGGCACTTACTGGTTTCATAGCCACTCGGGTTTCCAGGAACCCAATGGGGCATACGGCGCCATCGTGATCGAGCCTGAAGGGCGGGAACCCTTCCGTTACGATCGGGAATACGTTGTACAGCTCACCGACAAGCACCCACACTCCGGCGACCGCATCATGCGCAACCTGAAAATGTCCGCTGATTACTACAACCGCCAGCAGCAGACGGTTGGGGATTTCATCTCCGAGTCCGGTGAAAAGGGCTTCATGGCAACGCTGAAGGACAGGATGATGTGGGGCGATATGCGCATGATGAAGGCCGATATCGAGGATGTTCAGGGCTTCACCGGGCTGATCAACGGCAAGGGGCCGGAGCAGAACTGGACAGGAACGTTTGAGGAGGGTGACCGGATTCGCCTGCGCTTTATCAACTCCTCTGCGATGACCTATTTTGATATTCGTATCCCAGGGCTGGAAATGACCGTCGTTCAGGCCGACGGCAACAACGTGCAGCCTGTGAATGTGGACGAATTCCGTATTGGTGTAGCGGAAACCTACGATGTGATTGTTCACGTCAAGGATGAGGAGGCCTACACCATCTTCGCCGAATCCATGGGCCGCTCCGGATTTGCCCGGGGTACCCTGGCGCCGGAAGAAGGTATGACCGCCGAGGTGCCGGAATTGCGTGACGCACCCTTGCTGACCATGGCGGACATGGCCGGGCACATGGACCATAGCGGTATGGACCACGGTGATATGGATCATGGTGATATGAACCATGACGATATGGAGGGCATGGATCATGGTAACAAGGATGAAAATTCCGAAATGGACCACAGTGCCATGGGCCATAGTGATATGGACCACGATGAGAAATCGGGCCTGCCGGAAGACCCGTTCTATGCCAAAGGCAGCGGCCTGACACCCACCGCCAGCAACGGCGGCAAGTTCCTGTCCTATTCGGACCTCAAGGCCCAGAAGCCATTGTACGAGGATCGCGAACCCACCCGTGAGATCGAGCTGCGCCTGACCGGCAACATGGAGCGCTACGAGTGGAGCATCAACGGCGTCAAATACGAGGACGCCGACCCCATCGTGCTGCAATACGGCGAGCGGGTTCGCTTCAAGTTCGTCAATGAAACCATGATGACCCACCCCATGCACCTGCACGGCATGTGGTCGATCCTCGATGTGGGTGAGGGTAAGTGGAATCCCCTCAAACACGTGATCAGCGTGGCACCGGCCACCACCGTGTACATGGAGACAGAAGTGGATGCGCCGGGTGAGTGGGCTTTCCACTGCCACCTCTCCTATCATGCCGCGTCGGGCATGTTCCGCAAGATCGTGGTCGAAGGCGGACCGGATGATGACGTAGCTTCCGATTTGCAGGCTGGAAACGGAGGTGAGTCATGAGTCGTTCGGCCGTATCGATATGTGGTCTTGCTCTGCTGGCAACGGCGATAACCTCGCCAACTGCCGCCGAGGAGGACCCTGCCAAGAAAACCCAGACAGCGAAGACCTTCTGGGGCGTGTCTGCCGAAAAGCTGGAGTACCGCTACAGTGATTCCGACGAAGAGCTGGCGGTTATTGAAGGCGATGCGTACTACGGCACCGATGAACTGAAATTCCGCTGGCTGTTCGCGGGCGAGTGGGAGGAAGCCCACAACGCCTGGGAAACCCTGGAGAACCAGTTTGTGGCCCAGGTACCGGTGGACGACTTCTGGGATGCCAAAGCCGGTGTGCGTATCGACACCCCGGAAGGGCAGGACCGGGTCTACAGCGTGCTGGGCCTGACCGGCCTGGCACCTTACTGGTTCGAGATTGATACCAACCTCTACCTCAGCAACGAAGGCGATGCATCCGTGGATTTCGAGGCGGAGTACGAGTTGCTGATCACCAACCACTGGATTGTGTCGGCCACCTTCGAGACCTTGTTCGCCCTCTCGGAAGATCGGGAAATCGGCGTTGGCACCGGCCTTAATTCCACCGAAGTGGGACTGCGGCTGAGCTATGACCTGATCGATCGCGCCTTCTCCCCCTACGTGGGCGTGGTCCATGAACGCAAATACGGCAACACCGCCGATCTGGCGCGGGATTCCAGTGGCAGCACGGAAGACTGGTTTGCTGTGGTGGGTGCCAGGTTGATGTTCTGAGGATGGTGCGTGAGCCGATGAGAGTGTCGGCTCGCGCACCATCGTCAAATCGTCATCCGGTTACAGCATTTTTGTTCAGTTCCCCGTAGTCACCATCGGTACGAAGTACCAGGGTAATGTCCTGGTCATTCCGGTCGCGGAAAACCAGCCATGGTTGCCGGTGAAGGCGGCCTCAAGCTTGCCGTCATCTTCCGGAACACCACACCCCTTTTCATAAGAGACGGACTGGCCGCTGCCGTCGCCATGGGTGTCGTAGGCATGGCGGAAAAAAACCATCGGTTTTGCGCCAGAAGCTCATCACGATCAAGATCATGGCCAGGGCAATCAGCTGGCCGATTTCCACGCCCACGTTGAACGCCAGCAGGTTCGGCACCAGGCCATCCGGGGAAATGACGTACTCAATGATCTTGGTGGACAGACCAAAGCCGTGGAAGAACCCGAATATCAGGGTCGCGGCCTTGGTGTTGGGCTGGAAGCCGAACCAGCGCTGATAGGCCCCCAGGTAGGTAAACGCAATCAGGTTAATGCCGGTGATTTCCTGAATGTAGCCCTTGTCGCCTTCGGCAACAGCATGGGCGAGCCATCAGCGCTCATGCCCAGCAGCCCGAGGGTCAGGAATATCCACAAAAGACGGTGTCCGCCCAAAGTTGACAACATAGGGGCTCCAGGTGTTTTCGTTGTATACGGTTAAATTCAGCAAGACCGCCAGGTTACAGACGATATCTGCCCGCCCCCAATCAAAGAAATTAATTGTGAAACATGTTTCCGGGCAGGATACTTTCAGGGTGTCTGACACTCAGTCCCGGCCGGTAAACCCAGGAGAAAAGCAATGACATGGCTAATCACCAAGTACGCGATCACCGCCGCATTGATCGTGCTGATTTCCGAGGTCGCCAAGCGCAGCGATAAAGTGGGGGCGCTGATTGCTGCGCTGCCGACGGTAACGATACTGGCAATGATCTGGATGTATGTTGAGAACCAGTCCGGGGAGAAGATTGCCAATCATGCCTGGTACACTTTCTGGTATGTCCTGCCCACCCTGCCGATGTTTCTGATGTTTCCTTTCTTGCTGCCCAGGTTTGGCTTTTGGGTGTCCCTGGCTATCAGCGCAGCCGTTACGATCATTTGTTTTGTTACGCTGGCGGTTATAGCAAAACGGTTCGGCGTATATCTTCTTTGATTCAGGTCAACGGCCAGTCGTTTTGCCATAACAATGCCCCTTTTTTCAGTTTCGGTTCAGGTTTATGGGCTTTACTGAAGGTGAGGCAGTTTAGGCAACATAAGGAAGATCTCATGAACAGATTAAGCCGATTGGTTGTTTGCTCCATTCTCGTGGCAGCACCCGCACTGGTTTTTGCCCAGGGCAATTCCGGGCAGATGCATCGTGGGGGCATGATGGATCAGGAACAGATGGAGCAAATGAATGAAAACATGTCACGAATGCAGAACATGATGCAGGAAATGCGTAACGCAAAGTCAGATGCGGAGCGGGAGCAAATCCGGCAGAAGCACATGGAGTCCATGCAGGAGCATATGGGCATGATGCGTGGTGGAATGATGGGTAATGGCAAGGGAATGATGGGTGGCGGCCAGGGCATGATGGATAACCAGGGCGGTAAGGACAACAAGGGGAAAAACCAGTCCGACAACGGCAAGGGTAACCGTGCTGACGGAGCTGGCATGGATGCCGAACAGCGCCTGGAAATGATGGAGAAACGAATGAACCACATGCAGCTCATGATGGAGCAGATGCTCGAACATCAGGCCCGCGGTCAGAACCAACGCTAGGTTTGGGTTTGAGATAGTTAGTAGGCACTTTTTCCACCTCCTGTGTCGTGCCATGCTTGTGGTAGATAGCTACCGCAAGCAGGATCCATTATGGATATGACAGAAAGTGAGGGGTCACCAAGCGTATTCGTGCGGCGACTCTGGCTGTTCTCGCGACGGGTACTGCGAAACTTCCTGCGAAATCGTGGCGTCCTGCTGGCAGGGGGTGTGGGTTACAACGTCCTCTTGTCGGCAGTGCCCCTGCTGGCTTTGCTCGGTGTTCTGCTGACCCGTGTGGTGGACGAAAAGCAACTGCTTGAGGTCATGGCAATACAGGCCCAGCACTTTGCTCCTGCCCATGCTGGCATCTGGCTGGATGCGGTTCGGGCCTTTATGGAATCCCGGGATGCCATCGGCATTGCGGGTATTCCGGTTCTGCTTTTTTTCAGCTCCTTTGCCTTCAGGATGCTGGAGGACTCGATTGCCATTATTTTTCACCGGCCGGAAAATCCCCGGCGGAGTTTCTGGTTTTCCGCTGTGTTGCCCTACGCGTTCATGCTGGTGCTGGGTGCCGGCCTGCTCACACTGACCCTGGTGTTTGCTTTCGTCGACACCCTTTACGAAGAATCAGGGCTTATCCTTTACCTGCTCAGCTTTGTCAGCGTCTTTCTGATGTTCAGTACCATCTACAAGGTGTTGCCCATCCTGCGTGTATCACCGCGCAGAGCCCTGATCGGAGGGCTGGTGGCGGCCATCCTGTGGGAGGTGACACGGCTGGTGATGATGTACTATTTCGTCAATATTTCATTCGTCAATGTGATCTACGGGTCTCTGGCAACCATTATTGTTCTGCTGATCAGCCTGGAGGTGGGCTCCATCATTCTTTTGCTGGGCGCCCAGGTTATTGCCGAACTTGAGCGGAGTGAACGGGCGGGTTTGCCATGGCATGTTAATCTGAACTGATGTCGGTATAACCAGTCGGAACAATCGAAGGCTCCTGTGAGTGGTCACGGTAGCTTGGGAAGGGTCATGGTATGGAGCGCCTATGAGCACAGTCGTCACAATGTCCAGTCGGTTAATACTACTTTTGCTAGTATGGTGGGCGCTTACCGAAGGAGATCACTCCGGTATTTTGTTTGGGCTGGTGATTGCTGTATTGGTCATGCTTATTTCCTGGCGCCTTTTCCCGGTAGGTAAAGGTCGGATCCGGCCCCTTCCTTTTCTGTCCTTCTTGCTGTTTTTCCTGGGTCGTTCCGTGGTGGCGGGTATCGATATTGCGCGCCGATTGCTTGCGCCCTCCCTTCCTGTTCGCCCCGGCTATCGCACCTTTCACCTCAAGCTTCCCGAAGGTGGCCCACGCTGGCTACTGGCAAATACTCTGTCGCTGATGCCGGGAACACTGGCTGTCAACCTGGACGGCGAGCGGCTGGAGCTGCACTGCCTGGATATTCGTGACCCGATCGAGAAGGATGTGCAGGCCGCGGAGCAGAGGGTGGCACGGGTTTTCGGTATTTCAATGACCGACAACATGGAACAGGCAGAGGCGGTGAACTGATGCTGCTCAACGCTGTTGCCGCTTTCCTGTTGTTGACCTTGTTAGTCGCTCTGGTGCGGATCTGGAGGGGGCCCACGCCGTCGGACCGCATGTTGGCGTCGCAACTGTTCGGCACCACCGGGGTTGCTTTATTGCTGGTACTGGCCGAAGCCCAGGGGGCACCCGCGCTGAGGGATGTGGCATTGATTCTGGCATTGCTGTCGGTATTGGCTATTGTCGGTTTCGTGACGCGGGTCGTGCGTATCGACAGGAGTGAATCATGATGGCTCTTATACAGCTGATTCAGGGTGCCCTGCTGGTCACTGGGTGCGTGTTTTTTGCCATTGGCGCCCTGGGATTATTCCGCTTTTCGGACACCATGACGCGTATTCACGCCCTGACCAAGGTCGACAATCTCGGGCTGGGGTTCATTGTGCTGGCGCTGTTATTGTCGGTGCCTTCGCTGGCGGTTGCGATGAAGGTGGTGTTGATCTGGCTGGTTGCTCTCGCTGCCAGCGCAACCTCCGCGCACCTGATCGCCCGGGCAGTGCGATCCCGGGAGCGCGGTGCCCCGGCAAGGGGGGAGACCGATGACTGACTGGCTTCTGGATGGCTTGCTGGTATTCGCGCTGCTGGTGACTGCGTCAGCAGCGCTCTTGTCCCGGGACCTGTTTCGTGCCGTGGTGGTGTTTATGGCCTTTGGCCTGTTAATGGCGGTTGCCTGGGTTCGGTTGCACGCCCCGGATATTGCTCTGGCGGAAGCTGCCATTGGAGCTGGATTGACCGGAGTGCTGTTGCTGGATGCCGTCAGCCACCTTGGCAGCGACCGTCGTGGTCAGCGCAAGGGCGGGGGTGCAGAGCAATGAACCGGATCATTCGCACCGCTGCAATCGCGGTGGGCTGCCTGGCATTTGCGGTTGTTCTTGCAATGGGCGTCTGGACTATCGCCGGTAACCCGACCCCCGTGAACCTGCCGCAGGTGCTGAATGAACGAATGGACCTCAGTGGGGTGGAGCACCCGGTTACGGCGGTGTTGCTGAACTTCCGCAGTTACGACACCTTGCTGGAAATCGGGGTGCTGGTGATTGCCGGTATCGCAGGTATTTCCATGGCAAAAACCGCTTCGCTGGAAGATCCGGAACTGCGCACCTCGGATACGTTGCTTTACGCCCTGCAGCGCTGGTTCATACCGTTGATGCTGGTGCTTGCCGGATACCTGCTGTGGGCTGGTGCCGACAGGCCCGGGGGCGCATTTCAGGCCGGCGCTGTGCTGGCTGCCACGGGTGTTTTGATGCGCCTGGGGGGCGTTCCCATGGACTTTATCCGCCCCGGCCTGCTGTTGCGGTTGGGACTGGCGCTGGGGTTTATGGTGTTTCTGCTGGTGGCGGTGGCCAGTGCCATCGGCGGCGATGCTTTTCTGGCGTATCCCCCGGGTATGGCCAAAACCCTTATTGTGGTTATCGAATCGGTACTGACCCTGTCCATTGCCATGGTGTTGCTGGCGTTGTTTGTATCCGCCCCGGTTAATGATGCCGAGGATCCCGAAGAGGGCTCTCGATCATGACTTCATCTCTGCTGTATGCGTTGGCCGGCACTCTTTTGTGCGGCATCGGTTTATTCGGACTGTTGTGGCTGCCACACCTGCTGCGCAAGCTGCTGGCCTTTAACATCATGGGTTCCGGCGTATTACTGGTGCTGGTGGGCCTGCCCCAACACCAGGGCGGGCCGGATCCGGTGCCCCAGGCACTGGTGCTCACCGGTATCGTGGTCGCTATTGCCGCTACCGCGCTGGCGGTGGTGCTGATCCGGCGTTATTACCATCTGTCGGGCCTGACCACGCTGGATGAGGAACCTGCTTCCCGGGAGGGTGGCCCGGAATGACGCTGTGGTTAATGGCCGGGTTGCTGTTCACCCCACTGGCCTGGGCGGTACTGACACTGCTGACGGATTTTTCACGGGGCCGGCTGGTCAGTTGGGCGGGCATTCTGGTCCAGGCGCTGGTGTCGCTGGGATTATGGCTGGCGGTCGCCCGTGACGGCGGGTTCTATTATGGCCTGGGCGGCTGGGATGCGCCGTTGGGGATCGAGCTTCGTGTTGACGGGCTTGCCGTCACCTTTGTTCTGCTGACGGCGGTGGTCGCGGGTGCCTGTGGCTTGCATGCCGGTGTCTATATCGATCCGGACAAGCCCTGGCACCGGTATTTCTGGCCCCTGTTCTGGTTCCTCTGGTCCGGGCTGAACGCGGTCTGGCTTGGGGGCGATCTGTTCAACCTCTATGTCGGGCTGGAGCTGATCAGCCTGTCTGCGGTCGGCCTCGTGG
The DNA here is from genome assembly GCA_046260345.1 of Marinobacter sp. Lineage (GTDB taxonomy): Bacteria > Pseudomonadota > Gammaproteobacteria > Pseudomonadales > Oleiphilaceae > Marinobacter. The sequence goes on from JBHEPI010000164.1 coordinate 13,081, forward strand.
CCCTCGGCGGTCAGGCCGCGGCATTACGGGCCTCGCTGCGGTACCTGCTGGCGGCGCTTTTGGGGTCGCTGGCGTATCTGCTGGGTGTGGCGCTGATGTATGGCCAGTTCGGCACCCTGTCTATTGCGGGTGTCGCTACCTTGCTGTCTGACCATTCCGTGCCCGCAGGCTCTGGCCTGGCATTGGCCCTGATGGTTGCCGGGCTCGCGTTAAAAACTGCATTGTTCCCTCTTCATCGCTGGCTGCCGCCGGCCCATGGTATTGCAAAGTCACCGGTCAGTGCGCTGTTGTCGGCGCTGGTGGTCAAGGCATCTTTCTATATTGCCGCAAGATTATGGCTGGAACTGGGGCAGCCCATCGGCACTCTGGCCGCGGCTCAATTGGTGGGGTTATTGGGCAGTGCTGCGGTGGTATGGGGTAGCTGGCTGGCTTGCCGGCAACAGCGATTGAAACAGGTGGTGGCCTATTCCTCGGTGGCCCAGATTGGTTATCTGTTTCTGTTGTTTCCGCTGACGTTTTCGGTGTCTGAAACCGTCTCGCTGCAGGCCCAGCAGGGCATGACCCTGCAGGTGATCAGCCACGCCCTGGCCAAGGCGGCGATGTTTCTTGCGGCGGGAAATCTGATTCTCTCCGTTGGAAGCAACCGCATAGACGCACTGTGTGGTGTCAGTCGCTTTCTGCCGTTTTCACTGTTCTCTTTCGGCCTGGCCGGCGTGTCGCTGATGAGCCTGCCACCGACCGGCGGATTCGCCGCCAAGTGGCTGCTGTTGCAGGCCAGTCTGGGCAGTGGCCAGTGGTGGTGGGTGCTGGTTCTGCTGGCCGGTGGTCTGTTGTCGGCTGCCTATGTGTTCCGCATCTACCGTGCGTCGTTTCTGGAGAGTTCCGGAACGGATCAGTTTTTCCATCCTTCCCGTAGCCTTGAAGTTATTCCCATGATTCTGGCAATCCTGGCCCTGAGCATGGGGCTGGTGTCTGATCAGGTGTTGTCGGTTATGGCTTTGCCGTTTGAAGCGGAGAGTGCGCCATGACACTGAACGCATGGCTACCCGTGTTTGCCCTGATGACATCGCTGTTAGCGTCGCTGGTGATCTTTGCCCTGCCGGAACGAGGGTATCGCCTGCGAACCGCCGTGAACCTGGGTGCCGCGGTGTTCAAACTCGCTCTGGTGGCGGTGATGGTCTGGGGTGTGTTTCAGGGCGTGGACTATGGCGTAAGCTTTACCATGGTGCCGGGGGTCGAGTTTGTGCTCAAGGCGGACGCGCTTTCGATGATGTTTGCGGGCCTGTCGGCCGTGCTCTGGTTCCTGACTACCATCTATGCCGTGGGCTACCTGGAAGACTCTCCCAACCGTAGCCGTTTCTTCGGGTTTTTCAGCCTGTGCGTGGCCAGCACCATGGGCATTGCCCTGGCTGGCAACCTGTTTACCTTCTTCCTGTTCTACGAAATGCTCACTCTGGCCACCTACCCGCTGGTGGTGCATCGCGGCACCGAACAGGCGTTGAAGGCCGGCCGCACTTACGTGATCTTCACCCTGACCGGTGGTGCTGTGTTGCTGCTGGCGATTGCCTGGTTGCAGGGGCTGGTGGGTGATCTGCGCTTTCAGGAAGGGGGGCACTTCGGCGGTGCCGATTCTGCCATGCACGGCTCGTTGACCCTGATCTTTGTCCTGCTGATTGCAGGGTTGGGGGTAAAGGCGGCGATCTTCCCGCTTCACGGATGGCTGCCACAGGCGATGGTGGCGCCTGCGCCGGTAAGTGCTTTGTTGCACGCGGTGGCGGTGGTGAAAGCGGGTGCTTTCGGTATCGTGCGAGTGGTCTACGACATCTATGGCATTGAAGCGTCATCGGCTCTGGGGCTGCTGGAGCCGCTGGCCTGGCTGGCGGCGTTCACCATGCTCTATGGTTCCGTGCGGGCGCTGTCCCAGGTCGACCTGAAGCGCCGGCTGGCGTTTTCCACGGTAAGCCAGGTGTCCTACATCATCCTGGGAATCTGCCTGTTCGGCCCGGTGGGTGCGACCGGCGGGTTGGTGCACTTGCTGCACCAGGGCATCATGAAAATCACCCTGTTTTTCTGTGCCGGCAACTACGCGGAAACTCTCGGTATTCACCGCATCGACGAAATGGATGGCGCCGGCCGGCGGATGCCAGGCACCTCACTGGCGTTCACGTTGGCCGCCTTCGGTATGATCGGCGCACCGCCCCTGGCTGGTTTTATCACCAAATGGACCATGGGCACCGGCGCCCTGGCCGCCGATATGGGTTGGGTGATTGCGGTACTGGTGCTGAGCAGTCTGCTCAACGCCGCGTATTTTCTGCCGATACTGCACCGGCTCTGGTTCCGTGAACAGGGCGGAAAATGGCCCCATGAACGCCATTGGGGACGCCTGGAGACCAGTGCCTGGCTGTTCTGGCCACCGATGCTGACGGCGGTGATGACGGTACTGGTGGGTGTGTTGGCATCGTTACCGTTCAGCCCGCTGTCCTGGGCAGAACTGGTTGTATTACGGGCGTACTCGTCATGACGGCTTTCGAGGTGGTTCTGGTTCTGCTGGCGGTGTGCCTGCCGTTGCTGTATCCGGCTATGGCATTGGTGGCCGGGTACGAAAAAGCCATGCGCTACGCTTTGCCGCTGTTACCGCTGCCTGCGCTGATGCTGGCGCTGGGTACCGCACCTGGCTGGCAGCTTGAACTGCCCTGGCTGCTCAACGGTGGCCTGTGGGGCATGGATGAATTGCGGCGGCTGTTCCTCCTGCTGACTGCAATTCTCTGGACCGTAGCCGGTGCCTTTGCCGTGGGTTATCTGAAAGCGCATCACCTGCGACGGTTCTGTGTGTTCTGGGGTCTGACCCTGGCGGGTAACCTGGGCCTGACCGTGGCGGTGGACATTGCCAGCTTCTACAGTTTCTTCGCGCTGATGACCTTCGCCGGTTATGGCCTGGTGGTGCATGAGGGCACCGTTGAAGCCAATCGCGCCGGCCGTGTTTATCTTGCCATGGCGGTGGTGAGTGAAATGGCGATTCTGGCGGGCCTGTTGCTGGCCTCGGCCGCCGCCGACAGCCAGATGTTGCCGGATCTGCCGGCCGCCATTGCCGATGCGCCGCAACGGGATTTGATGATCGGGCTGCTGATTGCCGGTTTCGGGGTGAAGGCAGGTTTGCCGCTATTGCACTTCTGGTTACCGCTGGCGCATCCCGTGGCGCCCACGCCGGCCAGTGCCGTGCTCAGTGGCGCGATGATCAAGGCTGGCCTGTTGGGCTGGCTGGTCACCCTGCCGTTCGGTGAAACCGCTTTGCCTATGTGGGGAGCTTTGATGGTGGTGGCCGGCGCTGTGGCATCGCTGGGTGCCGCCGCGCTGGGTGTTTGCCAGCAGCGGCCGAAGACTGTGCTGGCCTATTCCAGTATCAGCCAGATGGGGTTAATGGTGCTGATGGTGGGCGCTGCCCTGGCAGATCCTCAGCGGGCCCCGGTGCTGATGCCGGTGATTGCGCTCTACACGCTGCACCACGGCCTGGCGAAAGGTAGCCTGTTTCTGTCAGCGGGAGTGATGCTGCCGTCGGGGCAGGTTCAGCGTGGTTTGATGTGGCTGCTGATTGCGTTGCCCGGCCTGTCCCTGGCAGGTTTGCCGTTTACCAGCGGGGCGTTGGCCAAACTGGCCATGAAAGAAGGCTTATCGAAAGACAAACTGGATTTTGCGCTGGCCGGTTATCTGTCTCCGTTGATGACCGCTGGCGCTGTGGCCACCCTGTTGTTGGTGTTGCGGTATTTATGGGCCCTGATTGGAAAACTGGAAACCGGCCGTAATCCAGCAATGTTGTTAGCCGGCTGGTTGGCAGCGACAGGTATGAGTTTGCTGGCGTTCTGGTGGATGCCCTGGAGCGCGGATGGGTTGGTAAAGGCCCCGGTGTGGCTACCGCAGCCGTATCAGATCTGGGCGCTGATCTGGCCAATGCTGGCCGCCGTCGGCCTGGCCGCCGTGGCAATGCTGGTAACGCGCTCAGTCAAACAGCGATAGCTGGTCGTCGTTGGTTTTTTTAGTCTTTTTCCCTGGTGGTTTCGGCCTTTTCTGTACCGGCCCCTTGCGGCTGCCATGGCGCTCCAGCACACGGTTGGTTTCTTCCCGGCTGACGTGACGCTGCCGGAAATCTCCCACTGCTTTGCGGGCTGAACGGGCAGCCTGTTCATGGTCACACACCGGCGCGATATAGGTATTCCCGCCAAATCGTGCTTTCTGTGCCGGCGTCATCAGCCAGGGGGTGTGAATCATCTCCGCGGGCACCCCCGCCAGTTCCGGAATCCAGCGGCGGATGAATTCGCCGTTCGGGTCCAGTTTCTGGCTTTGCAGCACCGGGTTGTAGATCCGCAGGGCGTTGATGCCGGTCAGGCCGGATTGCATCTGGGACTGGGCGTAGTGAATGCCGGGTTCGAAGTCCGTGAACATCCGTGCCAGGTGCAGGGCCGGTTCGCGCCAGTGCAGCCAGAGCTGGTAACTGGCCACCGCCATCAGCATCGCCCGCATGCGGAAATTGATCCAGCCGGTGTGGTGAAGGGCGCGCATGCAGGCATCCACCAACGGCCAGCCGGTCTGGCCTTCCTGCCAGCGCTGCAGGCGTTCGGTGTCATTGGGTCCCGATTTCAGACCTTCCAGCTCACGGTGCATGGCGCGGAATTCCAGCTCCGGTTCGTCTTCCAGTTTCTGGATAAA
>JBHEPI010000182.1:0-17316 GCA_046260345.1 Marinobacter sp.
TGCTGCTTTGCGAGCGGCCTCATGGCTGGTGGCGGCAACTGCGAAGATGGGCTGGCCGATGTGTTCCACCACATCGTCGGCCAGTACCGGATCGCCGGGAAACACCGGGCCGATATCGAGGTGACCGGGTACATCCTTTGCCGTGACGACCGCAATCACCCCGGGGTAGGCGCGCACTGCATCCAGATTCATGGATCGGATGCGGGCGTGAGCCTGCTCACTATGACCCACTGCGGCGTGGAGAATGGCCTCCGGCATGGGCATGTCGTCGATATATCGGGCCTGGCCGCTGACGTGCTTCCAGGCACTGTCGTGATGAGCACTGTGACCGGCAAGGCCACGGGCACTGCGGGCCGGCGTCGGGGTGTTCAGAGGCAGTTTACGCATAGTCGGTCACCATCAGGGTTTCTCTGGTGTTGTCATCGGAGGCCAGCAGGGCCCGGCGCAGCAGGTTGCCGGCCACTTGCAGGCGATAGTCGGCAGAGGCACGTGCATCACTGAGGGGCGAAAAGTCCATGGCCAAGGCAGTGATGGCCGCAGCAACGCTGGCTTCGTTCCAGGGCTGGCCCTGCAGGGCGGCTTCGGCTTTGCGGGCCCTGGCGGGGGTGGCGGCCATGCCGCCGAACGCCAGGCGACAGTTGATCACGGTGCCGTTCTCCAAGGTCATCCGGAAGGCCCCCAGTACCGCGGAGATGTCGTCATCCAGGCGTTTGGACACTTTGTAGATGAACAGCCGTTCGTTGTCTTCCGGCAGCGGGATTCGTACCGAGTGGATAAATTCCCCGAGCTTCAGGTCGGTCTGTCGGTAGCCAAGGAAGAAGTCCTCTACAGGCAGCCGGCGTTCGCCGTCCGGGCCGTCCAGTATCAGGGTGGCTTCCAGGGCGATCAGCGGCGGTGGCATGTCGCCGATAGGGGAGGCGTTGCCAATGTTGCCACCCAGGGTGCCCCGGTTGCGGATCTGCAGCGAACCCAGGCGCTCCAGCATGGGGTCGAAGTCCGGCCACAGGGCAGACAGCGGTTTGCGGAATGCCTGATAGGTGGTGGCGGCGCCGATCACCAGTTCTCCGTCCTCCTCGGCGCAGCCCCGCAGTTTCGGCACCCGCTCGACGCTGATCAGGTGCTCCAGGGTTTTCAGTTGCTGAGTGATTTCCAGTGCCAGATCGGTGCTGCCGGCGACCAGGCGAGCATTCGGGTATTCCCGGCGCAGGTTTCTGAGCGCATCAAGGCTGGCTGGTGCGTGGTACCAGTGGCCGTCGGCGGTCGCCATGGCGATGTCGCCGGCACTGATCGTTTCCAATTCGGGCCTGACCTGGTGGCCGCCCAGGCCTGCGGCGGGGTGGGTCTCGGCGTCCGGAGACCAGGGCTGGACCATGGCCTGGCGCGCGGCATCGACGATGGGGCGGTAGCCAGTGCAGCGGCAAAGGTTGCCGGAGAGCGCCTCCAGGATGTCATGGTCGTCCGGTGTCTCGCTCGCACGGTTGGCATGTAGCGCAATCAGAGACATCACAATTCCGGGCGTGCAGAAACCGCACTGGGCACCATATTTCTCCATCATGCCCTGCTGCACCGGATGGCCCGGTTCCTGCTGGAAGGCCTCCAGTGTTATCAGTTCCTTGCCATGGAGGCTCCCCAACAGGCTGATGCAGCTGTTTATCGCCTCGTACCGAATATTGCCTGATTGGTCAGGTGTTCCGGTAATAACGGTGCAGGCGCCGCAGTCTCCCGAGGCGCAGCCCTCTTTGGTGGCGGTGAGCCGCATTTTGGTGCGTAACCACTCAAGGATGCTCAAATTTGGGTCGGCCTGGTCAACTTTTTCCATGCGCCCGTTCACAATGAATTCGATCACGGTTGTCTCCGCTTCCAGTCTGTTTGGAGGGTTTGGCGGAACCGGGCCCCTGTCAGTGGCGGGCTCCGGGTCACCGGTTACTCCGAGTTCTGCAAAAATCTGACCAAATGGTTCATTTAAGTTTTTTCAAGGTAAATATTAACGATTGGCAAGCATATTGCTCGCCATCAAAATGTTGATTGCATGGTCAGTTTATGAATGGCCTGAATTAAGGAAACACCATGAAGACGGGATTGAGATGAGCGCAGCCTTACGCCTGAAACTGGAAGGTATCGTCAAGGAGTACCCGGGGTGCCGGGCAAACGACGGTATTGATCTCACAGTTGAAGCTGGCGAGATCCATGCCCTGCTGGGTGAGAACGGCGCTGGCAAGAGCACCCTGATGAAGGTGATCTACGGTGTGATCCAGCCGGATGCGGGTCAGATGATCTGGAACGGCCACCCGGTCACGGTTGAGAGCCCGGCGCGGGCGCGGGAAATGGGCATCGGAATGGTGTTTCAGCATTTTTCCCTGTTCGAGACCCTGACCGTTGCTGAGAATATCGCCCTGGGTCTGCCCACCTATGAGGCCCGGGATCGGCGCAAGCTGGACCAGCGCATCCGGGAGGTGTCTGAACGTTATGGCATGGTCCTGGACCCCCGCCGCTACATAAGCACTCTGTCCATGGGCGAGCGCCAGCGTGTGGAAATTGTCCGCTGCCTGATCCAGGAAAGCACCCTGCTGATCCTGGATGAGCCCACCTCAGTGCTGACACCCCAGGAGGTCAGCAGTCTGTTTACCACCCTTCGCCAGTTGGCGAAGGAAGGCTGCAGTATTCTGTTTATCAGCCACAAGCTGGAGGAGGTTCGCAGTCTTTGCGACCGGGCCACAGTGCTGCGACAGGGGCGGGTCAGCGGAGATTGCCGCCCGGCGGATGTGTCCGCTACTGACATAGCCCGGCTCATGGTGGGTGACGATACGCCTATCTCCACCGACGTGTCCCGCGCCCAGCCAGGTGACAGTCTGTTGAAGATCCGGGAGCTGAGCTGGAAGACCAGCGACCCTTTTGGTACCAGCCTGGAGCGGGTGAACCTTGAGTTACGCCAGGGTGAGATCGTGGGTATTGCCGGCGTATCGGGTAATGGCCAGGACGAGTTACTCAAGGCGTTGTCCGGCGAGATTCTGTTGGCACCGGAGTACATAGAGCTGGCGGGTAAGCCCATCGGCAATCTGTCACCGGGGCAGCGGCGGAAGCGTGGCATGGCTATTGTGCCCGAGGAACGTCTGGGGCGCGGTGCCGTGCCCGCCATGTCGCTGGCGGACAATGCACTGCTGACGGCTTCCGGCCAGGGGTTGGTGGAAAGCGGGTTGGTGCGACATAGTCGGGTACGGGCATTTGCCCGTGAGGTGATCCGGCGGTTCGGTGTGCGCTGCAACGGTGAAAGCAGTACCGCCGCCAGTCTGTCTGGCGGCAACCTGCAGAAATACATCATTGGCCGGGAAGCGCTGCAGAATCCGCGTCTGCTGGTGGCCTCCCACCCCACCTGGGGTGTCGATGTGGGTTCAGCGGTGGCCATTCATGAGGCCCTGGTATATCTGCGAAATCAAGGGGCAGCGATCCTTTTGATCTCCGAGGACTTCGACGAGCTTTACCAGCTCTGCAGCCGCCTGGGCGCGATCTGTCAAGGCCGCCTGTCGCCCCTGGCAGCCACCGGCGAGCTTTCCATTGGACAGTTGGGTCAATGGATGGCGGGTGATTTCGGCGACGACGAGGTGGCCCATGCTGCAGCTTGAGCGTCGCCCCCTCGACTCGCAACTGATGCGCTGGACTTCGCCTCTTCTGGCCATGGTGCTGACCGTGGTGACCGGCTTCATACTGTTCCTCGCCCTGGGCAAGGATCCGGTGGAAGGGCTTACCTTCTTCTTCATTACGCCGGTCAGCGACCTGGTAGGGCTGGCGGAACTGGGCCTGAAAATGGCACCGCTGCTGCTCTGCGCGGCGGGCCTGACAGTCTGTTACCGGGCCCGGCTCTGGAATATCGGTGCCGAGGGCCATTTTCTGATGGGAGCGCTCGGCACGAGTGTCGCAGCCATTGTGCTGCTCAATGCCAGTGGCTTCTGGGTGTTGCCGGTGGTCCTGCTGGCGGGGACGCTGGCGGGCATGGCCTGGGCCGCCATTGCGGCCGGGCTGAAAACCCATCTGAATTGTAATGAAATCCTCACCACCATCATGCTCAATTACATTGCCCTGAACCTGCTGCTGTATACGGTTCACGGTCCTCTCAAGGACCCCATGGGGTTTGGCTTTCCTCAGTCAGAAATGTTCTCCGAAGCAGCGCTGCTGCCGGCACTGATTGCCGGCACACGGCTGCATCTGGGGCTGGCCTTCGCGTTGCTTGCAGCTGTAGCCGTGTGGGTGGTGTTCTCTCGCAGTTTCATCGGTTTCCAGCTCGATGTGGTAGGGCAGGACCAGCGCGCCGGGGCATTTGCCGGCTTTGGAGCAAAGCGGCTGACCTGGTTCGCGTTCCTGGTTGGCGGCGCCACCGCCGGGCTGGCGGGGGCATCGGAAGTCACCGGCCCCATTGGCCAACTGGTGCCACAGGTATCTCCCGGTTATGGCTACACCGCCATTATCGTGGTGTTCCTCGGCCGCATGCATGCCATCGGCATTATCGCCGCCAGTGCCCTGCTTGCGTTGACTTTTATGGGCGGAGAAATGTTGCAGATCGCCATGAACATGCCCAAGGCGGTGACCGGGCTGTTCCAGGGATTGCTGCTGTTTTACCTGCTGACCTGCGATGCCTTTATCCACTATCGCATCCGCCTTCGCCGGCCGGCGCTTACCACCCCTATTACACCGGCAGCGTCCGCAGCACCTCGGGAGGCCTGATATGGAAATGTTGACCAATGTACTGGCGGCCATGGTGGTGGCGGGGACGCCCCTGTTGTTGGTGGCCCTCGGGGAACTGATCTGCGAGCGCTCCGGCGTTCTCAACCTGGGCCAGGAGGGCATGATGCTGATGGGGGCTGTCGCCGGATTTGTGACCGCTCTGACCACCGGAAACCTGGCCATGGCGGTGATTGTCGCCATGCTCGCCGGTGTCGGCATGTCGTTGCTGTTTGCCTTCATGGCTGTGACCCTGGCCGCCAATCAGTACGCTGCGGGGTTGGCCTTGACGATCTTCGGTACCGGGCTGAGTGCCTTCGTGGGTGCCGGGTTCGTGGGCGAGTCCATCGACGGGTTCGAACGGCTTGCGATTCCGCTGCTCAGTGACATTCCGGTGATCGGACGCGTGCTGTTCCATCAGGATGTACTGGTCTATTTCTCCCTGGTGGCCTGCGCAGGCATCGCCCTGTTCCTGCGTAACAGCCGGGGCGGCCTGTTGCTGCGGGCGGTGGGGGAATCCCCGGAATCTGCCAATGCCAATGGTCTGAAGGTGCTGACCATCCGCTATCTGGCGGTGGCCTTCGGTGGCGCCATGGCGGGGCTGGCCGGTGCCTATCTGTCGCTGGCCTACACCCCCATGTGGACCGAAAACATGACTGCGGGTCGCGGCTGGATCGCCCTGGCCCTGGTGGTGTTCGCCACCTGGCGCCCGGGTCGGGTACTTCTGGGGGCCTATCTGTTCGGGGCCGCCAGCATCCTGCACCTGGTGCTGCAGGGGCTGGGCTGGCGCAGTTCTACCGAACTGCTGGCGATGCTGCCCTACGTGATCACAATCCTGATGCTGATCCTGTTGTCCTTCAACCCGGTGCGTACCCGGCTCAATACACCGCTTTCCCTTGGCCAGCCCTACCGGCCCGGCCATTAATAATAACGACATCCGTTTGCCAACGATGACTCAAAAAGAAAGTAATTAAAGAGGTTCAAACATGAATGCATTTCGTAAGACGCTGATCGCTGGCTGTGTTGCTGCAGCTTCCTTTGCCCCTGCGGCCCATGCTGAGAAATTCTTCGGCGGCTCCAGTATCTCCATCCTCCACAGCAACCAGTACCAGGGCGTGGAATTCGACGCCGGCGGTGATGGTGGCATGGAGTACGAAGCCACCTATATGACCTTTGAGAACGCGACCGCCCACAACTGGGGTAGCACCTTCTTCTTCATTGACCGGGACCAGCCCCACGGCGACCTGGAAGGTACCGATGAGGTCTACGGCGAATTCGCACCCAACGTTAGCGGCAGCTGGCTGAGCGGGCAGGACTTGTCTTTTGGCCCGGTCAAGGATGTGATGCTAGCCGCCCAGTACGAATTCGGGGGTGGTACCGAGGTCAACAACTACATGACCGGTTTCGGACTGGCGTGGGACGTACCTGGCTTTAATTACTTCAATACTGCCTTCTACTATGTTAACAACAGCGAGATCGCCGATGACTGGCAGACGACCATCACCTGGGCCGTGCCGTTCAACGTGGGCCCCGCGCTGTTCCTGGTGGACGGTTACATCGACTGGTCCACTTCCGCCAGTGACCACGAGTCCGAGTTCCAGTTTACCCCGCAGATCAAACTGGACGTGGGCAACTTCATGGGTAACCCGGGCGTACTTTACGCCGGCGTCGAGTACCAGTACTGGAACAACAAGTTCGGTCTGGAAGATACCCTGATCGACACCCAGAGCTCCGTCAGTGCATTGGTAAAATTCCACTTTTGATCCATCACGGGAGTCCGGCAGAATCATACTGTTGGACTCCTGATCAAATGGACAACAAGTGAGAAGACAATGACCAATCAACCAGTCGCAGACGCTCCTTTTAACAAACTTGCCAGCCAGCCGGCCAGTAGCCGTCGGTATCGCCCGGGGCGGATACGGAAACGAAACAGGGAAAAGATCCTGCAAGCTGCGGAACAGGAATTTGCCCAGCACGGCTATAAGGGTGCCACGATCCAGAACATTGCGGAGCGGGCCGGGTTGCCAAAATCCAATGTGCTCTACTATTTCAGCAATAAGACGCGCATGTACGGCGCCATGTTCGACGACATCCTGGCGCGCTGGAACAAGGTGTTCAGCGACATACGTCCTGAGGACGACCCGGCCGAGTCCTTGTCCACCTTCATTCGTACCAAGGTGGAGATGTCCAGGCTGTACCCACTTGCCTCGCGGCTGTTCGCCATGGAGATTATCCAGGGTGCGCCGTTCCTGATGGACCACTTGCGTACCAATATGCGGGAATGGGTCCGCGGCCGGGCAGCGGTGATCCAGCATTGGATCGACGAAGGCCGCATGGCGCCGGTCGACCCGGTAAAGCTGATTTTCCTGATCTGGTCATCCACGCAACATTATGCCGACTTCCAGGTGCAGATCCTGATGGTCGAGAACAAGGCGGAGTATGAGCAGCGAGACTTTGACCATGCCGCCGATTTTCTCACTGATTTGATTCTGCGGGGGTGCGGCCTTGAGAAACCGACATGAATGATGACACTTCATACCCCAGAGACATGGTGGGCTATGGCGAACGTCCACCCCATGCCCGGTGGCCGGGGAGTGCCCGGATCGCGGTGCAGTTTGTATTGAACTACGAGGAAGGTGGCGAGAACTGCGTGCTGCATGGTGACGAGCACTCCGAGACCTTCCTCTCCGATATTATTGGTGCCGAGGCCTACCGCGACCGGCACATGAGCATGGAGTCGCTGTACGAGTATGGCTCCCGCGCCGGTGTCTGGCGAATTCTGAAGGAATTCCGCAAACGCCGGCTGCCGCTGACGGTGTTCGGCGTCACCATGGCCATGGCCCGCAACCCGGAGGTGGTAGCGGCCTTTCAGGTGGACGGCCACGAAATTGCCTGCCACGGCATGCGCTGGATTCATTACCAGGACATGAGCGAGTCGGAAGAGCGCCGCTACATGGAGCTGGCCGTCGAACAGCATATCCGCCTGACCGGTGAGCCGCCCCTGGGCTGGTACACCGGTCGCGACAGCCCCAACACCCGCCGCCTGGTGGTGGAGCAGGGGGGCTTCGAGTACGACAGCGATTATTACGGCGACGACCTGCCATTCTGGACCACGGTCACTACCCGGGATGGCGCCGAGGAACCCCACCTGGTGGTGCCCTATACCCTGGATGCCAACGATATGCGCTTTGCCTCGCCCCAGGGCTTCAACTCCGGCGAGCAGTTCTTCCAGTACCTGAAGGACTGCTTCGACGTGCTCTACGAGGAAGGGGAAGACGCCCCGAAAATGATGTCCGTGGGTCTGCACTGCCGCATTGCCGGACGCCCCGGACGATTCCGTGCCCTGCAGCGGTTTCTGGACTATATCCAGCAGCATGAGCAGGTCTGGGTGTGCCGGCGGATTGACATCGCCAGGCACTGGAAACAGAAACATCCCTACCAACCCGACTGATACCGGAGAAACGAATGACCGATGCCGTGGTGGCCCCCCTTATCGAGGGCCCCGACTTTACCCGCCAGGGGCTGAACCTGGCTGATGCCAGCCTGGGCGCCGAAGTGGTGTACGTGACCGACGAGTTCTTCGGTCCCCGGGAGCGCATGCTGAGCCCGGACCAACCCGTGTTCTACCCGGACCGTTTCGACGATCATGGCAAGTGGATGGACGGCTGGGAAACCCGCCGGCGCCGCACCACCGGCCATGACTGGTGCATAGTACGTCTGGCCATGCCCGGTATACTTATGGGCGTGGATTTCGATACCAGTTTTTTCACCGGCAACTTTCCTCCCGCGGCTTCGCTGGAAGCCTGCTTCAGTCCGGAGGTTCAACCCGATGAAAACAGTAACTGGCAGTCGCTTGTGTCAGCGACCGAGTTGAAGGGTAACGACCACCGTTTCTGCGAGATCACGTCGGATCAGCCATGGACCCATGTGCGGGTACAGATTTTCCCGGACGGCGGACTGGCGCGCTTGCGGGTCTATGGCAAGCCCTTCTGTGACTGGTCCACCATGGCCGCTGGTGAGTCCCTCAACCTCCTGGCCCTGGAACATGGCGGCGATCAGGTGGCCTGGAGCGATGCCCACTATGGCGAACCCCGCAAGCTCCTGAAACCCGGTCGTGGCATCAATATGGGGGATGGCTGGGAGACCCGCCGTCGGCGGGAGCCGGGCAACGATTGGTGCATTCTGGCCCTGGGCCACAAGGGGATTGCCGAGCGCATCGAGGTAGACACGGCCCACTTCAAGGGCAATTTTCCGGCCAGATGCTCGATCCAGGCGGCTTGTGTGGAAGCGGGTGCAGGCACGGCCAACTCCCTGATTACCCAGAGCATGTTCTGGCAGACCCTGATGCCGGAGCAGCCGCTGACCGCTGATGCTATCCATGAGTTTGCCGAGTTGGCGGACCTGGGATCGATCACCCATATTCGCTTCAATATGATTCCCGATGGTGGTGTCAGCCGGGTGCGCCTGTTTGGGAAGCCGTTGCCATGACAGGGCCGCGGGAGATTGTCGCTCGGTCGCTGACCCGGGAGGCCTTTGCACCCTTTGGTGAGGTGATCGATACCACTGACGCCGACTCCTTCCCCATTAATCAGGGGCGCACCGAACGCTTCCACGCCTTGGCAGCCATTGAACTGCTGGGTGAGGGCGCACAGGGCATACTGTCCATTTTCCGGGGACAGCCGCTGGTTCCGCTGAACATCATCCTCATGGAACGCCATCCCCTGGGCAGCCAGGCATTCGTGCCCATCAACAATGGCGCTTTCCTGGCGGTGGTGGCTCCGGCGGGGGACTTCGACGAAGCGGCCGTGCAGGTGTTCCTGGCCAAGGGCTCCCAGGGCGTGAGCTATCGGGCTGGAACCTGGCACGCCCCGCTGCTGCCGTTACAGGCGGATTCCGATTACCTGGTGGTAGACCGCCAGGGGCCGGGGAATAACTGCGATGAGAGAACGTTGGCGCGACCAATCACACCGTTATTGCCGCGCGGCGGGCATAGCGGTTGCATGAAAGTCTGATCATTTGATCAGGAAATGTCGGGAGTCGGTATGTCCAGTTTTGCGATTTGTCACGCGGCGATCTTCACGGTTGATTCACGTGACCGGGTGATTCCGGATGGTACGGTGGTCGTCGAAGATGGGGTTATCCGTCAGGTGGGCTATGACGGGCAAGTCACCATCCCGGAAGCCTGCGACACTATTGATGCCCGGGGGCATGCGTTGCTGCCCGGGCTGATTGACTGTCACTCCCATTCCAGCCTGATGCGTGGCGTGACCGAGAACATGCCGCTGATGGACTGGCTGCCATGGTACCAGCTGGAACACCGTGCCATGACCGAGGCGTTCGCCTACCATTCGGCACGGCTATGTTATCTGGAAGCCCTGCAGTCCGGCACCACCTGCGTCATGGATATGTTCCGCTACATGGACCGGTGCGCCGATGCCGCCGCCGAACTGGGCCTGCGGGTGCAGCTGGCGCCCTATGTGGCGGACCGGCCCGGCAAGGATTTCTTCTCCACCCGGGAGGAGAACCGCCAGCTTGTCCGCACCCATCACCACAGCCAGAACGGCCGCGTCCGTGTCTGGATGGGGTTGGAGCATCTGTTCTACTGCACGGAGGATGCCTACCGCGACGCAGCGCAACTGAGCCGGGAGTACGGGGTGGGCATACACACCCACGCCAGCGAGCAGAAGAAGGAGGAGCAGGCGGTGACCGCCGAGCTTGGGCGCCGTTCCCTGGCAATGCTGGACCATTATGGCATCCTCGGCGAACGCACCCTGCTGGCCCACTGTGTCTGGCTGGACGACGAGGAAATCGCCCGCGTGGCGGACACCGGCACCAGCATTGCCCATTGCCCGGTGAGTAACGCCAAGCTGGCCAGCGGTGTGGCCCGGGTACCGGAAATGCTGGCCGCTGGCGTGACCGTGGGGCTGGGCACGGATGGTCCCGTCTGCAACAACAGCCTGAGCCTGTTCGAGGAGATGAAGTTCGCCCCCCTGATCCAGAAAGCGACCCGGCTGGATGCCACCTTGTTACCCGCCGATCAGATCCTGCGCATGGCCACCATCAACGGCGCAAAGGCCCTGGGGCTGGATAATGACATCGGGTCGCTGGAGGTGGGCAAGAAGGCGGACCTGTTACTGCTGGACCTGAACCGGGCCAACCTTACGCCAGTAAACGTGGATGAGCAGGGTGGCAACCTGCTGTGGAATCTGGTCTTCGCAGCCGGCAGTAACAATGTGGCCGGTGTGTGGGTGGATGGCCGCCGTCTGATCGACCGGAACGGGGCCACCGGCGTTGCCCAGCAAACCGTGATCGCCGACGCCCAACAACAAGGCCTGGCCCTGCACGAGGCCTGCCGCAAACTTGCCCATACCCGAACCTCGATGGTTTGAAAAGACGAGATGACCTTGGAGTAGCACTATGTCTTCACTTCCCATTATTTCCCTGGCCGGCTTGCGCAGCGATGATCCGGCCGAACGGCAGGCCACCGCCACCGAACTGGGCCGTGCCTGTCGCGACGTCGGTTTTTTCTACGTGATCGATCACGGCATTCCGGATTCGGTATGCCTGGGTGCCTTTGATCTGGCCAGAGAACTGTTCGCACTGCCGGCAGAGGATAAGGAGGCTTTGTCCATCAAGCGCTCGCCCCATAACCGGGGCTACGTGGCCATGTCGGACGAGAAGCTGAACCCGGAAGCAGGCTCGGATATGAAGGAGGCATTCAACATTGGCACTGACTTTCCGGAGGATCACCCGGATGTATTGGCGGGCAAGCCTTTCCGGGGCGTCAATTTCTGGCCGCCCATCCAGGGCTGGCGGGAGCAGGCACTGGCGTATTTCGATCACTGCCTGGATCTGGGCCGCACAATCCACCGTGGGTTCAGCCTCGACCTGGGGCTGGAGGAGGACTTCTTCGCCCAGCACCTGAGCCTGCCCATTGCCACCCTCCGGATGCTGCATTATCCGCCCAGTGCGGGCAGGATTGATCGTGAGGATGGCGGTGCCGGCACTCATACCGACTACGGCAACGTCACTATTCTTGCTACCGACGAAGTGGCGGGACTGGAAGTGCTGAACCGTCAGGGCGAATGGATCCGGGCGCCCCATGTGCCAGGAGCCTTTGTATGCAATATCGGCGACTGCCTGATGCGCTGGAGCAATGACACCTATGTATCCACTCCGCATCGGGTGCGGCCACCGGAGAAGGAGCGCTACTCCATTGCCTTCTTCCTGGAGGTGAATCCGGACTCGGTGGTGGACCCGCGGGATATCGTGAAGGATGAGGCGCCGAGGTATGAGCCGATCACCTGCACGGATTACCTGGCATCACGGTTGAATGCCACCTATGACCACCGGGAAATCGGCGGCCAGTAATGCCCGGTTCCCGGGCCGGTATGAGGCCCGGAGTTTATGGGGCTTCAGCCTGCCATCAATCTGGCCGCCATCCGGTTCTGCTCTTCGATGATATGTGGCAGTGACCGGGTCAGCAGGTTGCCTTCCTCGATCACCACGCGGCCGTTGATAACACTCCAGTTGGCCCGGGGCGGGGCGCAGAACACCAGTGAGGCCAACGGATCGCTCTGGCCACCGGCCATGGCGATGTCGTCGGTGCGGAAGGCCACGATGTCGGCACAATAACCCACCTGAATCCGGCCCAGGGCATCATCCCGGCCCAGCACCTCCGCGCCGCCCCGGGTGGCCATGCGCAGGGCTTCGCGGGCAGTCATGTCGCCGGGCTTCTGTTCGCGGACCCGGGCAGACAGCATGGCCAGCCGGGCTTCATCCAGCAGGTTGCCGGTGTCGTTGGAAGCACTGCCATCCACGCCCAGACCCACCTTGACCCCCGCGTCCAGCATCCGGCGCACCGGTGCGATGCCCGAGGCCAGCCGCATGTTGGAACAGGGGCAGTGGGCGACACCGGTGCCGGTGCGGGCGAACAGCGCAATGCCGGGCTCGTCCAGGTGCACGCAGTGGGCGTGCCAGACATCGTCGCCCACCCAGCCTAACTCTTCCGTAAACTCCGTCGGTGTCATGCCGTAGCGCTCCTTGCTGAAGGCCACATCTTTCCCGTTCTCGGCGGTATGGGTATGCAGGCCGACCTTCAGCGAGCGGGCCATGGTGGCGGCTTCCCGCATCAGATCCGTGGTCACCGTGAACGGAGAGCAGGGCGCCAGGGCGACCCGCACCATGGCGTCGGGACGATGGTCGTGATGGGCCTCTACCACACGCTGCATGTCCTTCAGGATGGCGCCCTCATCAGCCTCTACCAGTGCATCCGGCGGCAGCCCGCCCTGGTTCTGGCCCAGGCTCATGGCGCCCCGGGCGGCGTGGAAGCGGATGCCCATTTCTGCGGCCGCCTGCACGCTGTCGTCCAGGGTGATGCCGTTGACGTGCAGGTAGGCGTGGTCCGCTGCCGTGGTGCAGCCGGAAAGCATCAGTTCCGCCATGGCTGTGCGGCTGGCGGCGCGCTGCATGTCTGGGGTGATATTCCGCCACACCGGAAACAGCGCACTGAGCCAGTCGAACAGCTCGCCGTTCTGGGCAGCTGGCAGTGCCCGGGTCAGGGACTGGAACATGTGGTGATGGGTGTTGATCAGCCCCGGAATCACCACGTGTCCACTGAGGTCGATGGTTCGGTCGGCCTGGTTCGGGCAGTCTTCGGAAGGGCCGACCGTCTCGATCCGGTTGCCGCGAATCAGGATGTAGCCGTTTTCAATTTCACGCTGGTCGTCGTCCATGGTGGCGATGACTCGGGCGTTCTTCAGTAGCAGCGTTTGCATCATTGCTGGCATCTTCTCGTTGCGGAGGTTGGATGGGTGTGCGGCATGCAAGAGTAGTGCCCTCGTGACCGGCCTGAAAGGCTGACTTTCTGGTCATGAAAGTACCGGCTTGCACCTGTTTGAGGCACGCTGTCCTGCAGATGGCCCCTTAAAATGGCGTCTCTGCTGGATTCAGGAACTGGCACACCCGTTGCAGAAAACCTGACCAACGGGCTGACAAATTTCACAGGCAAGGGGAGGGAACATGGCTGACAAGGTACAGGGGATACCCGTGATCGATTTCGGGCCCTTTCTCGACGGGACTGGGGCTTTTTCTACCTGGCCAACTGTGGCATGCCCACGAACCCGAAGCTTGAAGGAGGCCTTCAAGCTGGCGCCAAACCAGCGGAAGTCCATGAAGCCTTCTGGTCAACGAGGACATCATCATGAAGGAAAGCTGCGTCACCATCGTCGTCGACTCCCGCTACGGCAGCACGCTGGCCCTGGCGAAAGCCATTGCAGAGGGTGCCCGCAGCGAGGGCGCCGGGGTTCGTCTGTGCCGGGTGGCTATCGATGAACCGGAATTCAGTGTGGATACCAAAAGAGCGGATTTCATTGCGGCCCAGGCGGAATACCGCGATCTGCCACGAGCTAGCGCTGCTGACCTGGAGTGGGCCGGAGGCATTGTGTGGGGTTCGCCCACTCGTTACGGGCTGATGAGCACGCCCTTGCGGGCGTTTATCGATGAGGTGGCACCGCTGTGGAGACAAGGCGCACTGATCGGCAAAGTGGGAGCGGCTTTTACGTCCACCGGGGGCATGCATTCTGGCAATGAAATGACCCTGCTGTCGCTGCTGTTGCCGTTCATGCAGCACGGCATGTTGCTAGCGGGAGTTCCCCACAGTGTACCCGAGTTGGTGCACACCACCCGGGGTGGCTCGCCCTATGGCGCTTCCGTTGTCACCGGTTTTGATGGAACCCGGGGTGTGGATGACAACGAACGGGCTATCGCCTACGCCCTGGGTGCCCGGGTTGCCCGCCTGGCCGGGTGGATTGAGCCGGAACCGGCCTCGGTCGAACTGGCGGCCGGTTCAAAGTGAACCCGCCGGGATCTTTTTGAGTGACGGTTGATGAGAGTGTTGTATCTTCCTTTTTCGCCGCCTGCGGGCGGTTTTTTTGTGTCTGTACTATTCGTGGCAGGGGCCTGGATGAGCGGTGTACCCATCATGGGCAAAACCGGTGCGGATGGCCAAAACGCGGTTCAGGGTAGTGCACCAAGGGGTTATGGGTTGGTTTTTAATGTCATGAAAACACTGGATTAAACCGATAATGAAAGCCTGGCACGACGGTTGCTTTTCAAAACCTGAACAAATGGTCAATTAAAGAGCAGCGCCAGTCGCTGAACTCCACAGGAGATATTTCATGGCATTGACAATACGCGCAGCCCTCGGTGGCCCGATCATGATGGCTGGGCTGGTGGCCCTGTCACCCGTCTCCGCTAAAGAGCTGGACAAAGTGGTCTTTGGCACCAATTGGTATGCCCAGGCCGAGCACGGTGGCTTCTACCAGGCCCTCGCAACGGGCCTATACAAGGATTACGGGCTGGATGTGGAAATCAAAATGGGTGGTCCGCAGGTCAACGGCACCCAGTTGCTGGTCTCCGGTCGTTATGACCTGCTCATGGGGTACCCCATTGGCAACGTCAATGCCGTGGAGAAAGGACTTCCCGTAATGACCGTGGCCGCGTCCATGCAGGGGGATCCCCAGGCACTGATCGCCCACCCCCATGTGGAATCTATCAAACAGGTCAGGGAAGAGGGGTTGCCGGTCTACATCGCAGCCTTTGCCCATTCCACGTTTTGGCCGTGGCTGAAGTCTGAATACGGGTTTGAGGATGACGTGGTTCATGCTTACACCTTCAGTGTGGCGCCGTTCCTGAATGACACGGATATTGTTCAGCAGGGTTACCTGTCATCCGAACCCTTTGCTATCCGTAAGGGTGGTGTCGAACCCAATGTCTTCCTGCTGTCCGACCACGGCTACCCTCCCTATGCCACCACCATCGAAGCCACCACTGACATGATCGAGGAGCGACCGGACGTAGTGAAGCGGTTCGTACAGGCGAGCATGGAAGGCTGGAAAAGCTACCTGGAAAACCCGGAGCCGGGGAATGAACTTATCAGGGAGCAGAACCCGGAAATGACACCGGAACAAATCGCCTACGGCATCGAGAAGATGAAGGAGTATGAGCTGGTGACCGGTGGCGATGCCCAGACCATGGGCATTGGCATTATGACCGAAGAGCGCTGGCAGAAAATCAAAGACTTTATGGTGGAGGCGGATCTGGCCTCGGACGACCTGGATCTGAGCGACGTCTATACCTTGGAATTCCTGCCCGAAGAGCCAGTGCTGCCGTAAACATCGAGCACTCAACATCCTGATGCCGGCCGCGAAGTCGTTCCGGCCGGCCCTGGAGAAAGCATTATGACAGCTACCAAGGTGACGCCGCTAAACCCGGCGTCGGAATCAGAACCTGTCCCCGTGGGAGCTAGTACGGCTGCCGGGCGCCCTCTTCTTGAGGTGGAAGGCGTCGACAAGGTTTATGGCAATGGCACCGTCGCCCTGAAAGGCGCTGATCTTACAGTACGGCAGGGTGAATTTGTCAGCTTGTTGGGGCCTTCCGGTTGCGGCAAGAGCACTCTGCTGCGGATCATGGCCGGTCTGGGCGATGTGACCAACGGATCTGTGAAATGGTGGGAGCAGGGTTACGATGTGGTGGGTAGCAAGGGCCGCAAACTGGCTTTCGTATTCCAGAATGCTACCCTTATGCCCTGGGCGCGGGTTCGCCAGAACGTTCGCCTACCCTTGGATCTGGAGCACGCTGGCAAGTCGCCAGAGGTGGATCAGAAGATTGATGACGCCCTGAACATGGTTGGGCTCAAGGGTTTTGACCAGAGCTTCCCGCGGGAGCTATCCGGCGGTATGCAGATGCGTGCCTCCATTGCCCGCGCCATGATTACCGAGCCCAATCTGCTGTTGATGGACGAACCCTTCGGGGCTCTGGATGAGATGACCCGCAACAAGCTTAACGACGACGTGCTAAAGCTCTGGAAGGAGAAGGGCTGGACCGTCGTGTTCGTAACCCACAGTGTCTATGAGGCGGTGTACCTCTCCGGTCGGGTGGTGGTGATGGCTGCTCGCCCGGGGCGAATTGTGGATGACATCATCATCGACGAGCCCTATCCGCGGTCGCCGGACTTTCGGGTTTCCACGGAGTTCGCCGGCTATTGCCGGCAGGTTTCCCAAGCCCTGGAACGCGCCAGTGCCATGGGTGAAGACCCAGAGGACAGCCAGCTATGAAGACCCCCCTGATTCGTAACGAACGTTTTGTGCAGATTGCCGCTCCCTTGGCGGTAGGTGTCCTGGTACTGCTGTTATGGCAGATCACCGTGACGGGATTTGAGGTGCCCAAATACATCGTGCCCAGCCCGGTTGATATCGTGCGGTCTCTTGTGACCAACTTTGCCTCCCTATTCAACGCACTGTTGATGACACTAAAAATTACATTCCTGGCCTTCGCTAATGCGGTAGTCGCGGGTGTAGCTGCGTCGTTACTGTTTGTCCAAAGCAAGTGGATCGAAATCAGTCTGTTCCCATATGCTGTGTTAATGCAGGTGACGCCGGTTGTTGCCATTGCGCCGCTGATAATCATCTGGGTCAACGACACTACTTGGGCGCTGACTATTTGCGCGGTGATTGTGGCCATATTCCCCATCATCTCTAACACCACGCTGGGCCTGCGCAGTGTCGACCCGAATCTTTTGAGCATGTTTCGTATGTACCGGGC
>JBHEPI010000189.1:0-21743 GCA_046260345.1 Marinobacter sp.
CAGGTCCGTGATTCTGGAGCCGGGGGCACCGGCCTATGACGAGGCCGCAAAGCTTGATCCGGAGGGGGAGGGCTCCACCCGTGCGGAGATTGTTCCCGGCGAGCCGGTTGAAGTGGCAGCGGGTGTGGTGCGGCTGACGGCACCCAATCCGGGGATGATGACCGGCCCGGGCACCAACACCTATGTTCTGGGGCGCAAGCGCTTTACGGTGCTGGATCCGGGCCCTGATAATTCAGCGCATATCGAGCAGATACTGGAGCTCACGGGCGGTGCCATCGACAAAGTGGTGGTTACCCACACCCATCTGGATCACTCCCCGGGTGTTGCGGCTCTCAAGGCCAGCACTGGCTGTCGGGTATACGGATGGCCGGCGCCCGCAGATGCCGGCCAGGACCAGACCTTTGTTCCCGATGAAGAACCGGTCAACGGTGATCTGATAGAAACCGACGCCGGAATGCTCAAAGTGCGCCATACACCCGGGCATGCTTCCAATCACCTGTGCTATCTGCTGATGGAACAGGAGCTGCTGTTTTCTGGCGATCACATCATGCAGGGGTCCACGGTGGTGATTAACCCCCCGGACGGGGATATGAAGGCGTACCTGGAATCGCTTTATGAACTGCTGGATGAACCCGTGCGCTACATCGCTCCTGCACACGGTTTCCTGATGGGGCATCCTGAAGCGGTGATTGATTACCTCATAACCCACAGGCTGGCGCGGGAGCACAAGGTGGCCAGAGTCCTCAAGAGTCTGATCTCAGTCAGCCTCAGTGATCTGACCGCCGAAGCGTATGATGACGTTCCGGCGGCTATTCACGGTGTTGCCGCCCGGTCCGCACTGGCTCATCTGCTGAAGCTGGAAGCGGATGGCCGGGCATCCCGAAAGGACGACATCTGGCATGCCACGCAACACACCTGAGGCATGGCGTGGTGTTGCAACATCGGTAACAAAATCGCAACCAGAATACGCAAAAGATCCATACTGTTAATTCCCTGACCGACGTATAACGGATACAGAACCGTAATATGTGTCCTGTAGTCTCAATGAATAGGCTATTTACGGAAATCCACAAAGACTTCATGAAAGTGGCATTAAACCTTTGTCACAGCCGTATTCATGGAAGTCAGGGGCCTCTACCCTGTTGGCTGTCCTCCAAATCCCGGACAACCGGCCCCCGACTGGCTGACGACCCGAGAGGCACTATGCTGTACCGCTGGCTGACACCACTGTTTCGCGCTGGCCTTACCCTCACACTCTTCGGCAGCATGTTAACGCTGCAGTCTGCATACGCCGAGCAATCCGGTGACTCCGACAACCAGGAATTACTCATTGCAGAACTCGCCGAAGACGAAAGTGTTGAGGATGTAGAGGAATCCCGACCCTTGCAGCCATCAGAATCCGGCTCGGATGACACTGGGCAGGCTGCACAACAGGAAGAACCGGAACAAGCAACCAGCCTGGAACTGCTGGGCTCGGAGGTTTCTCCCGGAACATCCACGCGGTTGTCCTGGTCACCGAATATACAGATCGCCGGCCTGTCCCAACCCACGCCTGTATTGGTGGTAAACGGCTCAAAGCCCGGCCCCAATCTGTGCCTGACAGGTGCTGTGCATGGGGATGAGCTCAATGGCATCGAGATCATCCGCCGCACCATTTATGATCTGGATCCGGACAAACTGGCGGGCCGGGTTATCGGCGTCCCCATTGTCAATCTTCCCGGTTTCCAGCAGGGCAGCCGCTATCTGCCCGACCGCCGTGATCTTAACCGCCATTTCCCCGGCAGTACCGATGGCAGCCTCGCGGACCGGATCGCCCACTCACTGTTCGAGAACGTGATCCGGCACTGTGACATGCTGGTGGATATTCACACCGGCTCACTCAAGCGCACCAATCTGCCCCAGCTAAGGGCTGACATGAACAATTCCGACGTGGCTGAATTCAGCCGTGGGTTCGATCGTATGGCAGTGGTACACAGCACTGGAAGCGCGGGCATGCTCCGCTATGCTGCGGTTGAGGCGGGTATCCGGTCTGTCACCATGGAAGCCGGCGAATCCCTGCGTATTCAGGAGGATCAGATCAAGGCCGGAGTCAACAGCCTGACCAGCCTGATGGACAAGGAAGGCATGGTCTCGAGGATGTTTGTCTGGGGGGATCCGGAGCCTGTGTATTACGACTCGGAATGGCTAAGGGCCCAAAATGGAGGCATTCTGTTCAGCGAAACGAAGCTGGGTGCCAAAGTGGATGAAGGTGAAATCCTTGGCTACGTGTCTGACCCCATCACCAACGCCCAACACCCGATCAGGGCAAGAAGCAACGGCCGGGTAATCGGCATGGCTGTTGATCAGGTGGTGATGGCCGGTTTTGCAGCCTACCACGTTGGTACGGAGGCAGAAGTGCCCGGAGAGTAGTATCCTGTCGGGTTCCTGACATGACTCAGGAATCCTTGACCCTGACAGGAGCCTATGTGCCTTCAGATACGCCCAAATCGTTATGGCTGGCCTATACCGGCCTGGTTCTCACGCCCCTGTTCTGGGCCGGCAACGCCGTTGTCGCCAAAGGCGTGGTGGGAGACATTCCGCCGCTATCCATGTCGTTCTGGCGCTGGATCATCGCCCTGATCATTCTTCTTCCTTTCGGTTTTCCCGGCGTGTGGCGCCAACGCCAGGTGATCCGCCAGCACTGGCTGTCGATACTGGCCCTTGCCACCTTCAGCGTGGGTGCCTTCAACTCACTGCTTTATTTGGCTGCCGTGACCACCACAGCCACCAACATTGCCCTGATCAATGCCACCATTCCCATTATGGTGGCATTGCTGGCGTGGATACTGCTGGGTGATCGAACCCGCCCGGTGCAGGCGTTGGGTATTGCCCTGGCGGTGCTGGGTATTCTGACTGTGGTAGCCCGCGGCGATGTTTCAGTGCTAACCGGCCTGCAGGCACAGCCCGGAGACCTGATCATGGTACTGGCGGTGTTCAGCTGGGGCCTGTTTTCGGTGCTGCTTCGTCGTCAGGCGGTACCGCTGCCACCATTGACGTTCCTGACTGTGCAGATTGCCTGTGGCGCCATGGTGATATTGCCGTTTTTCCTGGTGGACCTGCTGTTCTTCTCGGGCGGATTCGAACTGAACCGTTCCACTGCTCTGCCCATGATGTATTTTGCCATCTTCCCCGGGATTCTGGCCTACGGCTTCTGGAACCACGGCGTGCACCAGATCGGCCCGGCGAAAGCCGCCATCTTCATGTATCTGACCCCGGTTTTCGCGTCAGTGTTGGCGGGCATTTTCCTCAGCGAGAGGCTCGGCCTTTTCCATATTATTGGCGGGTTGCTGATCCTTGCAGGGCTTTTCCTGGCCACCCGTACCTCCGAACTTCGCCGCAAATACCGCTAACCGAGTGCAGGGAACTAACCCTGCCGTGCGGCCATCGCCCGTCGGATCTGCTCCAGAGCGGTTTCCAGGACCCGCCGCGGGCAGCCGATATTCATTCGCATGAACCCACTGCCGGCTTCACCAAAGCTGATCCCCGGGTTCATGCCGACACCCGCCCGATGTACGAAGAAGCTCTTGAGTTCCGCATCGCTCATTTCCAGTGCGCGACAATCCAGCCATAACAGGTAGGTGCCCTCCGGCTCAGTCACCCGAATTTCGGGCAACTCGCTGTTGATGTAGGCCATCACGTAGTCACGGTTGCCCTGCAGATAAGCCATTAACTGATCAAGCCACTCGCCACCCTGGCGATAGCCGGCTTCAAAGCCGGCGACACTGAACGGATTACACTGGCTCATGTGCATGGCATCAAATACTTCCTTCAACGCCATGCGGAGCCCGCCATCCGGCACTACCAGTGCAGACAGCCCGAGCCCCGGCATATTGAAGGTTTTGGTGGGTGCCACAGCGGTTACCAGCGCATCTTCGTTCGTCACCAGGCTGCCTAGCATGCTGTGGGCGGGTTTGTCGGCGTAAGTCAGATCACAATGAATCTCGTCCGACAGCACCCGCACGTTGTGCCGGCGTGTGATCTCCAGAACTGCCCGCAACTCCTGCTCCGTCCAGACCCGTCCGACCGGATTGTGGGGCGAGCAAAGCAGTAATACCCTGGCATCTTCCCTTGCAGCACAGGCTTCCAGATGGGCCAGATTCATCTGGTAACGACCCTCGACCTGCACCAACGGGTTCTCGATCACCGCCCTGCCGGTTTTGCGGATGGAACTGAAGAACGGGGGGTACACCGGCGGCTGTATGATCACGCCTTCACCCTCTCCCGCAAAGGCCAGTGCCGCGGCATGCAGGGAGGGCACAACCCCGGGCGCCATCATCAGCCAGTCACGCTCGATGACCCAGCCATGGCGATCGCGAAACCAGTCAATTATCGACTGGTACAGGCTTTCGGGAAACAGTGTATAACCATACACCGGGTGCCTTGCGCGCTGCTCCAGCGCTTCGGTGACGGCCCTCGGTGCCGCGAAGTCCATATCCGCCACCCACAGGGGAATCACATCTTCCCGGCCGAAGACTGCCTTGCGGGCATCAAACTTGACGGAACAGGTATTATCCCGCGCGAAGGGCTGGTCAAAAGGATCGGGCACAAGGGTTCTCCGTTGCGGTAGGTGCGAAATCAACTTTATTCTGTGGCAGGAGTGACAGCCGCTGCAACCCGATGCTTATTCCATGATCCATTAGTACGATCCGTCTTTGGTCGAAGGGCTGCAGGTTTTGCTTGCCCGGGGTTGCCATTAATTGCGAACCTAACGGTTTGATTTCCCTAACTGGTCCCTTTCCGGAGCCTTCCATGCTTGCGCAGATCCTGTCCACGATGTTGCCGGTGTTCCTGATTGCCGGCTGTGGTGCACTTTATGGTCGCTACCGCACACCCGATATCCAGGGCCTGAATACGCTGAACATGGAATTGTTTGTACCCATGCTGGTGTTTGCCGTGCTGGCGGACCAGCAGGCGCCCCTGCAGGAGTATACCGGCCTGGCCCTGGCGGCCACGGTGGTCGTACTGGGTTCCGGGATTGTGCTCTACCCGCTGGCGCGGGTGCTGAACCTGAATCTGAAAACCTTCCTGCCCCCGATGATGTTCAACAATTCCGGCAACATGGGCATTCCCGTGCTGGTGTTCGCTTTTGGCGACGCCGCATTGCCTGCGGCTATCGTATTGTTCATCGTTGAAATGCTGCTGCACTTTTCCGTCGGGCTATACATGCTCGACCCCCACACCTCGATCCTGAAACGGCTGCGTCTGCCCATCGTTTTTGCCAGCATCGCCGGCCTGGCTGTCAATTTTTCGGGCGTTCCCATGCCTGAATGGCTGCTGGAGACCCTCAACATGCTCGGGGGTGTCTGTATTCCACTGATGCTGTTTGCGCTGGGCGTGCGCATGCTCGACGTGGATTTCAGCGACTGGAAACTGGGCATGCTGGGTGCCATTGCCTGCCCGGCCTCGGGGCTGATCCTGGCATGGCCGATGATCGCGCTGCTGGATCTTCCCGGCATGCAGGTGGCGGCATTGTGGGTATTTGCGGCGCTTCCCCCGGCAGTACTCAATTACATGGTGGCAGAGCAGTACCAGCAAGAGCCTCACAAGGTCGCCTCACTGGTACTGCTGAGCAACCTGGGCAGCCTCGTAGTGATGCCTGTTGTCCTCGGGCTGGTGTTTGCTGCCGGCTATGTCTGAATCTGCAGCGATCGTTCGCGCCTCCCGCCCCAATTTTCTGGTACTCGCCCCCTTGTGTGCGGGTCTCGGGGTAGCGCTGGCCTGGCAGCAGGGTGAGCCGCCGGCACTAATGGATACGCTGCTGGTACTGATGGGTGCGGTGCTGGCTCATGCGGCGGTCAATCTGCTCAATGAATACGAAGACTTTATCTCAGGGCTGGATCTGGTGACCCAGCGCACCCCGTTTTCCGGTGGTAGCGGGGCGCTTCCGGAGCTACCCTCAGCCGCGAAACGGGTGTTGTTTGCCGCTTTCGGCGCACTTGCACTGGTGGTCGCAATCGGCCTGTATTTTATCTGGCTTCGGGGTTTACCAATGCTGGTTCCCGGCGCGGCCGGCGTTCTGCTGGTACTGACCTATACCCGCTGGATTACCCGTTCGCCCATCATTTGCCTTCTGGCGCCGGGGCTGGGCTTCGGGCCGGTGATGATACTGGGCAGCCTGGTGGCCCTGGATGCCCGGATGGACCCGACAGCCCTGACCATTTCCGTAATCAGCCTGCTGCTGGTAAGCGAGCTGCTGCTGATCAATCAAATCCCCGATGCCGACGCCGACCGTCAAGTCGGACGCCGCCATCTGGTTATCACGCTTGGCAAACCCGCTGCCGCAAGGTTCGCCGGTATCATGTTGCTGGCCAGCTACGGCGTTCTGGCCGCGGGGCTGGCGGCGAGCTGGTTACCGGCATGGAGCGCCCTTGCATTGGCACCGCTGCCGGCAGCCCTGTGGGTCGCCTTCCGATTGCCGACACTGCTTGCCGATCCGCAACAGCTCAATACGGTTCTGGGTATGAATGTTGCGGTACTGCTGGCAACCATGGCATTACTGATCTGTGGTCTCAGCCTCTGAGCCGGAACACACTGACCCGCCCACTCAGCTGCTCCGCCAGAGTGGCAAGATCGCGGCTGGCACCGGCCACCTGCTCGGAACCGGCCGAGGTTTCCACGGTGGAGTCGTGAATACGGCTGATGTTACGGTTCACCTCTTCTGCCACACTGCTTTGCTCCTCCGCAGCGGAGGCAATCTGCGCGTTCATATCGTTGATCTCGCCAACTTCCTGACGTATCTGCACCAGCGCTTGTTCCGCCGAACGGGTCTTTTCCACGGTGGTTTTTGCCAGATCACGGCTGGTTTCCATCACCTCTGCCGCTTCCGAGGCGCCATTCTGCAGCTTGCCGATCATCTCCTGGATCTCACGGGTGGAATCCTGGGTGCGGGTTGCCAGTGAACGCACTTCGTCAGCGACCACGGCGAAGCCGCGACCATGGGTGCCAGCACGGGCCGCTTCGATAGCCGCATTCAGCGCCAGCAGGTTGGTCTGTTCAGCGATGGCATTGATCACTTCAATAATCTTTTCGATGTTGGCGCTGTCGTCGGATACCCGGTGCACGGTTACCGCCGCCTTCTCAAGGGTGTCTGCCAGTTCACCAATGGACAAAGCCGTTTCCTGTACGACCCGGTTTCCGGTTTCCACTTCCTGGTCTGCCTTTCCAGTCGCAGTGGCTGCACTGGAAGCAAATCCCGCTACTTCATTGACCGTCGCCGCCATCTGGTTGATCGCCGTTGCCATCTGCTCCGCTTCCTCGGACTGGATGCGGATCTGGCGATTGTTGTTGTCCGAAGTCGAAAACAACTCTGAAGAGCTCCGGGATAACTCCGTTGCGGATTGACGAACTTCGCGGATGATTCCGGCGAGTTGCTCCACCGTATCCTTCAGGGCACCCATCACGCTGTCCGGATACCTGGTCTGGATATCCTGATCCAGGATGCCGTCGGAAAGCCGGCGAATGGCATCAGCCACTTCATCCGGCTCCGCCCCCAGGGTTGAACGGATCTTGCGAATGATAAGGACTGCCACAGCGATACTCAGCAATACGGCAATACCGGTCACCAGAAAGATCATTCTGTTGAAGTCTCCGGCGGCATCCCTCACAGCATCAACATTAGTGGTAATAAATCCTTCCTGATGCTCAATGAACGCATTGATACGATTGAGCCAGGTAGTGTATGCAGGAGACACATCCTCCAGCAGAAATTCCCGGGCCTCATCGATACGGCCCTGCTGTCGCATGTCCAGCAATTCCTCGGTCAGCGCCAGGGTTTCGCGTTCAACCTGTTTGATGTCTGCCAGCAGTTCCTTTTCCCGGTCTGTTGCTCCGGCCGACCTGAACAGTTCGTCCATGGGTCGGGCGGATTCCACATAGAAGGCCTTTAACCGATCAATTTCCTGAAGCGGGCGCCTCAGGGCACTGTCGTCGCGGGTCAGAACCGCGTCGCGGATAGCGATTGCACGATCATGGACGCTGCCACGAAAGTTGATGGCATAACGCTGCTTCACGGCCGCGTCATCGCCTACTTCGGTTAGTGTCCTGTCGATAAACCCGACACGATGATTGCCAATCAGGCTGATAAGAATCATCAGGGACAGTATGACGCCAAAGCCAAGGGCAAGGCGTTTCGCGACAGTGAGCTGGTTGAACATCGGTTACTCCGGCATCTTATAACGATAAATCGAATCTATGTATTCATTGATTTATTAAAATCAGATCAATGGATCGGCCAGAAAACGGTGATCTTTTACAATTATTTTCATTGCTACATATTGTTACATTTGACGGCGATTAGCCGGTATAACTGCGGGATGCGCTTGCAACCATTCTGACTTTGGCCGAAGGTAAGGCTATTCAGGTTGAATTTCATTTCGATACGGAGATCTGCCCATGAGTGTTCTGCTTCTCCTGCTCAGTGCGCTGGTACTGATTTATCTTGGTATTGGTGGCACCACTGCCGCCGCTGTTCTTGTCATCGCAACGGTTATCGGTCTGTTTCAGGATGGCTGGCATATCCTCAGCATATTGTTCGGCGGCGGCCTTCTTGCCCTGAGCCTGGTTCTGGTGCTGCCAGGCGACCTGCGTCGCGAAAAGCTCAGTGCCCCCCTGCTGGGCTGGGTTCGCGGAAGGCTTCCCAGACTATCGGCAACCGAGGAAGAAGCGCTGAGCTCGGGCACTGTGGACTGGGATGGCGAGCTGTTTTCCGGCCAGCCGGATTGGTCAAAACTGCTGGACGCCAAGCCCGCCCACCTTTCCAGCGAGGAACAGGCATTCCTGGACGGGCCGGTGGAAAAGCTCTGCGGCATGCTCGACGACTGGAAAATCACTCACGAAGAGTATGATCTGCCCAACAAGGTCTGGAAGTTCATTCGCGAGAACGGTTTCTTCGGGCTGATGATCCCCAAGGAACAGGGTGGCAAGGGCTTCTCTCACACGGCCCATTCCGAAATCGTGATGAAAATCTCCACCCGCAGCGTGTCTGCCGCCGTCACCGTCATGGTGCCCAACTCCCTGGGCCCGGGCGAGTTGCTGATGGAGTACGGCACCGATGCCCAGAAAGAACATTACCTGCCCCGGCTCGCCGGTGGCGAGGAGATCCCGTGCTTTGCCCTGACCTCACCGGTGGCCGGTTCAGACGCCGGCGCCATTCCGGACAAGGGCATTGTCTGCAAGGGCCAGTGGAACGGCGAGGAAGTACTGGGACTGAAAGTCACCTGGAACAAGCGCTACATTACCCTTGCACCGGTCGCCACGCTGATTGGCCTGGCTATCAAGGTTTACGACCCGGACAAGCTGCTGGGTGAATCCGATGACATTGGGGTCACCTGCGTCATGGTCCCCAGTCACCTTGAAGGCGTTCACTCCGGCGCTCGTCACTTGCCGATGAATACCGTGTTCATGAACGGCCCGACATGGGGCAACGACGTCTTCATACCCATGGACCAGGTCATTGGTGGCCAGGACATGCTGGGCAAGGGCTGGAAAATGCTTCTGGAATGCCTGTCCATCGGTCGTTCCATCTCCCTGCCCGCACTGGGCACTGGCGCTGGCAAAGTGGCCAGCCTGGCAACCGGCTCTTATGCATTGACCCGCGAGCAGTTCGGCCGCTCCATCAGCCAGTTTGAGGGGGTACAGGAAGCGCTTGAACCCATCGCCGGCTACACCTACATGATGGATGCCGCGCGATTGCTGACCTCCGGCATGCTGGACCGGGGTGTGCGGCCATCGGTGCCCTCGGCGGTGCTCAAATACCGCAATACCGACCTGATGCGCATTGTGATCAACCACTCCATGGACGTGGTGGCCGGCCGCGGTGTCATTACCGGCCCCCGCAATTTCCTCGCCCGGGCCTACCAGGCGGTGCCTATCGGCATCACGGTGGAAGGCGCCAATATCCTCACCCGCAGCCTGATGGTGTTTGGCCAGGGTGCCATCCGCTGCCACCCTTTCATTGTGGAGGAAATCGAAGCGGCGGGCATGGAAGACAAGAAGGCCGCGGTAGAGAAATTCGACGGCATTTTCTATCGCCACATTGCTCACACTACCCGCAATGCGCTGCGTTCGTTCATGCTTGCCCTGACTGGCGGTATTCTCGAACCGGTGCCGCGCCAGGGTAATATCCAGTCCAGTTACCGCCAGCTTGCCCGGTTCTCGGCGGCCTTTGCGCTGATGACCGACGTCACGCTGCTGACAGTTGGCGGTGGCCTCAAGGCCCGCCAGCGCCTCTCGGGCCGCATGGCGGACTGTCTGGTGCATCTGTATTACGCCACGGCGGTAATCAAGCAATGGCACGAGGAAGGCTACCCGGATGACCAGCGCCCGCTGGTGGACTGGTGCCTGCAGACCAGCCTGCGGGACCTCAAGACGTCCATGCGTGAGCTGATCATCAACTTCCCCGTGCCGTTGCTGCGCTGGCCGTTGCGAGTGCTGGTTTTCCCGCTGGGCGCTACCGGCCTGAACGGTCCGGACGACACTCTGGCCACCGAAGTTGCGGCCAGCATCGTCAAAGACACCCCGCTGCGCCAGCGCATCAGCCGCGGCAGTTACGTCAACACCGACCCGGACGACCCGCTGGGCCGGGTGCTGAATGCCTACCGGCTGGCCAATGAAACCCGTGAAATGCGCGAACGTCTGCATGAGGCCCTGCGCAATCGCGATGAGGATGAGCTCGGCGGCATTGATCTGCTGATGGGCCACCAGCGCAAGGAATTGGTGGACTGGGCCTGTGAGCAGGGCGTTGTAAGGGGCGAAGAGTGCGACAAGCTGCTGGAGGCACTGGAGGCTCTCTATGACGTGATACGCGTAGATGCCTTTGAGCCCGATGGCCTGAAGGCACTGGCCAGGTGTGCCAAGGGCAAGCGCAAGGTTGTGGAGAGGCCGCCCCGGGACGAAGAGTGACCCTCGCAATGGCTGTCTGAGTTTTGGGGAGCGTTTGGCTGGAAGGGGCCTCCCGAAACACGCTCAAGCACATCCATGTGGCGCTTGAGCTCCGCCATCCATGGCTCCGCACAGTTTCGGGAGGCCCCTTCCAGCCAAACGCCCGACTCTTCAGTTATCTTCATCTTTGCTTCTCAGGCCGCTTTGGATAGCCTCATCGACTAACCATCGCCTTAAAAGCTGTATTCCCTTTTCTCTCCGCCGGCTGGTTTTCCAGGCGAAGTAGAACTTGTCGCCGGTCATGACCGAGTGGCAGGGTAAACGGACGAAATCCCCGGAATCCCTCCGTGTGCTGAGCATGTAATCATTCGTCAGGGCGATGCCCTGATTGAACCGAGCCGCCTCCAGGGACAACAACATATGGCTGGAATGCAGCAACCGACTCGAAGCGGGCAGCTTCAAGCCAGCCTCGTGATACCACGCCTCCCAGTCACCCCCCTGCTTGTCGTATATGCTGTGGGTCGACAACAACGGAAACTGTGCCATCATCTCTGGCGTTAACGACACCGAATCCGGATCGACAGTCGCCTCATCCAGCGCCAGCTCACGACGCATCCGCTGCCAGTAATCCTGGCTGCACACCGGAAACAGCCGCTCGGTATACAACAGGTCATAACTGAACGCTGACGACGCCGGCTTGATGGTAATAAAACAATCCGCCACCCGATCCGACAGCACCGGGTTCTCGCTACTCATCTCCAGTGACAGCTCCAGTTGCGGATGCAGCCTTTGCAGGTCCGGCAACCTTGGCGCCAACCAACGCACCGCAAACGAACTGAACACCGACAGCCGCAACCGCGACTCCTCATGCCCGAGCAACTGCTCACTTACCCGCTCAATCTGCAACAGCGCCGACCCGACACCATCCAGATACTGGCGCCCCTCGTCGGTCAGCGTCAGCGTCCGCCCACTGCGCCAGAACAGCTTCTCACCCAGATAGGTTTCCAGCTGCTTGATCTGATGACTGACCGCACTCTGGCTCACCGCGAGCTCTTCAGCGGCCAGCGAAAAGCTGTTCAACCGGGCAACAGCCTCGAATACAGGGAGGGATCTCAAGGGTGGCAGTTTCATTATCTATTTTTTTAATACCAATTGTTTATAGATCATTTTATCGGATATTAGAACAGCTCTAGAATGCTATCACAAGGTTCCGGGAGCCCTGGGTAACACCCTCTCCAAAACTGTACGGAGCCATGGATGGCGGAGTCCAAGCGTCACATGGATGTGCCGAAGGAGCGTGTTTTGGAGAGGGTGTTACCCAGGGCGTAATGCTCCCAACCGGGAGGAAAGAAAGTAAGAGGTAAAACCATGTCAGGCAAAACCATAAACAGCGCAATCCTACTGCTGGTGATCGGCAACGCCATGGCATTGATAAGCGACGTGTTCATCAAACTGATGGAACCCGGCGCACCGATCTTCCAGTTTGCCTTCCTGCGCTGCGTCATCACCCTGCTGTTGCTACTGCCCCTGGCAGGACAACTCAACCGCAAGCACCTGTTCTCCGGCTTCAAGGTCCACGCCTTGCGTGCACACATCCATCTGGTCGGCATCCTCTGCATGGTCGTCGCCCTGGCCAACCTGCCCCTGGCCACCGCCAACGCCGTATTCTACGCCGCACCCATACTGGTGATGGTCCTGTCCGTAATGATCTTCCGGGAGAAACTCACCCCCCTGAGCGTCTTCGCCGTGTTCAGCGGATTTGGCGGCATCATCGTCATTCTGCGGCCGGTGGAATTCAACTGGGCCGCCATCGCCGCACTGGCCTCCGCCTTTTCCCTGGCCGTCAACGCCGTCATGGTACGCAAGCTGCCACGTGAACAAACAACGGTGCACAAGTTACTACTGAACTACCTACTGATCATACCCGCCGCCGGCGCCCTGGCGCTCTGGGAAGGCGCTGCCTGGGACAGCTCGATCCTCATCAGCGCCCTGGGTTCCGCCCTGTTTATACTCGGCTACAACATTACCGTGTTGCTCGCTTATAAGCAGGTGGATGCCAACCAGGTCACCAGCGCCGAATACACCGGGCTGATCTGGGCTGTAGGCATAGGCTGGATCTGGTTCTCGGAAGTGCCCGACCTGTGGTTCCTGGCGGGCAGCACCATGATCGTGGTGCCGTTGATACTGATTGGATTGCAGAGCCGGCGCCGCTCACGGGCGCCGGCCAGGGGTTTTAACCCGGATACTCAGCGGGTCACATCAATAGGCAGTTGAGCACCCTGCAACACCTGATGCTCTATGGGGTAAGAGCCACTGTTGTAACGAAACCGGTAACGGGTGCCGTGGTCGTACTTGCGGTGATACCGGCTTTTGTTCCAGTGGCGTTTGTAGGAATCCGCCATGACAGGCGCGGTAGTCATCATCAGGCCGATAAGGCAACTGCCGATCAGAAACGTTTTCATCGTTCTTCCGATCTTCTCAGATCCCGGATACCAGCACCCACAGACACTTTGTGTGTGCTCCCTGGGTTCAGATTACGGAATTGGCGGGAGAGGTCAGGCAATCACAGGCTGCTTTGCACGTCTTTTACATGGGCACTGGCAGTCTTTACAGTTGCCGTTGGCGGTTGACGGTTACTGGCCACTCAAAGCAGATGTGCCTCCAGCTCAAACACATGGGGGTCATCGCTGCCCAGGGCTCTGAGAGCCGCTGCCAGTTTCAGCAGATATTCGCTGTTCGGTCCGCTTGGACCGGTGGAATTTGCTATTTGCCGGGCGATATCAAAGGAAGGCGCCGGCCCCAGGAAGGCGGCGTTATCTTCAGTGGCAATATAAACAAGACCCTCCGCACTGCGGCCATCATCAAACAGCATCGGAGTGCCGAAACGCAGGTACCCGTTCTTTTCGCGCACATCCAGGTGCTCGAACACCTCCGGTGACACCCGGTAAGCCATGCCCTTACACCGCACACCGGGCTGCTGGATCAGTGTGACGACACGGCCCGGCGCCTCTGGTGTGCCCCGGTGATCATGGGAACCCTGCCAGAACCGTCTGGCCCAGCCTTCGATGGTCGCCGGGCGTTGCTCAAGGAACGGAAAATCCACCTTGTAGATCAGCGAGCCATAGCCGAACAGCCACACCGAGGACACACCCTCAAAGTTGTGGCGCAAACGGTTATGCTCAACAGTCGATACCGACATAATCCGAGATTACCCCTAAATCATCTTTAAACAGAAGCCATGAACCCGGCAATCCCCGTCAGCACGATTTCCGCCGCCATGGCAGACAGGATCAGACCGCTGATCTTGGACATGATGTTCAGCCCGGTTTTGCCCAGCACCTTCTCAAGATAACCCGACAGGTGCAGCAATGCAGCCAGTATCACCAGCCCGGAGACCAGGCCCAGTAATCCTCCGGCCATCTCGGACACGCTGTCCAGCTCCGCACCGTAGACCAGAATGGCGCCGATGGTCGCCGGACCGATCATCACCGGAATGGCCAGGGGCACCACGGCGATATCGTCGCGGTCTTCTTCTGGCAGGCCGGTGGCGTGGTTGCGGGTGCCGCTGGTCACCAGGCTGATGGCGGTGAGGAACAGCAGGCTGCCGGCGCCAATGCGGAACGAGTTCAGGGTGATGCCGATGGCACTGAACAGCAGCGGACCGGCAAAAAACAGCACCAGCCCCAGAATCAGTGCCGACACCGTGGAACGGCGGATAATCGAGCTTTTATCCGCCGCAGGCAGGCCCCGGGTCAACGCCAGGAACATGGTTACCACAAAGAACGGCGCCAGCAGGAACAGGAAACGAATCGTGCTGCTGATGTAGGTACTGACAAACGCTTCAAACATTGAGAATATCCGGCCAGGAGTAAAAGCGGTATAGCATAGCGGCAGCAGCGCCGGCTTGCCGTACGGAAGTGAACGTATCCTAGCGTTTTACGCTGGGCTTACGAGGTTTGCGTGGTTTTCCGGATTTGGCGGGCTTTCCCGGCCGTGGGGGCTTGCCGTGCCTGGCGGGCGGCTTTCCTGCTTTGCCCGGATGCCCGGCCTTCCTGGTCTTGCCGCGTCCGCCCTGGGGCGTTTTAGCGGGCTTTTTCCCCGGTTTCTTCGCTACCGGCTTCTTCGTCTCACTGCGGGTGTTCGGGCTGACCTCCGACGAAGAATCCCGGATCATATCAAACAGCCCCGCCAGCTCCTTCTCGCTCAGATCCCGCCACTCGCCCACCGGCAGCCCCTTCAGGCTGATGTTCATGATGCGCACCCGCTCGAGTTTGGTGACGTCGTAATCAAAAAACTCACACATGCGGCGGATCTGGCGGTTCAGGCCCTGCACCAGGGTAATGCGGAATACGAAACGGGAAACCTTCTCCACCTGGCAGCGCTTGGTCACCGTACCCAGTATTGGCACGCCAGCGCTCATACCCTGCACGAATTCCGCGGTCACTGGCTTGTTGACGGTCACCAGGTATTCCTTCTCGTGGTTGTTACCGGCCCGCAGGATCTTGTTCACCAGGTCGCCATTGCTGGTAAGGAAAATCAATCCCTGGGAGTCTTTATCGAGACGGCCGATGGGGAAAATCCGCTCGCCGTGGCCGACATGGTTGACGATGTTCCGGCGTTCCGCCGGGTCCGTGGTGCTGACCACGCCCACAGGCTTGTTCAGGGCGATAAAGATCAGGTCTTCCTCGTCCCGGGGTTCGATCAATTGGCCGTTGACCGTAACTCTGTCCCCCGGAAGGACCTGATCCCCCACCTGGGCGGCCTTGCCGTTGATGGCAACATTGCCGTTCTCGATATAACGGTCTGCCTCCCTGCGGGAGCACATGCCACTCTCACTGATGTATTTGTTGAGGCGGGTGGAGTTTTTATCGGGCATGGGGTTCCTGTCGGGTATGGAACAAGTATGGATCCGGCGGGTATCATCCCACTGCACACCACATGCGAGCAAATTCCCCGGAGTCATTCAATGCATCTGTCCGACCCGAAACAGCAACAGACATCCCGTGGCCGATTTGCCTGGCGGGAGGGCGGCAACCCCAAAGGCCAGCCGCTGGTCATGATCCACGGCTGGCCGGAAAGCTCCTACTGCTGGGAGCAGGTTGAAGCGGGGCATTTTCTCCAGGAAGAACAGCCCGAAGCTGTCGCCGGCTACCTCAACGACTTCCTGAAACCGACTGAAGCACTACCGCGATGGGCTGACGTACACCCAGTTGGTGCCCACGTCGTCACACACGATGATGTCGGGGTTGATCACCGTGCAAAGGGAGAGGTCCTGCGGCAGTCTGTCGTGATAACGGGCCTTTACCGCCAGGTTTTTCTTGTCCTGCTTGAGTAGTGAATAAGTCTGCGCCATGCGTTTGGCAAAATCGACGCCGCCGGCTTCCATGGTGTGAAAGGCTTTATGGAAGGCTGTAAAGCTCATGGTGTTGGCGCCCAGGCCAATATCCACCACCTTGGGAATGTAGCGGTCGTAGGCGTCAGACAGGTAACGCCGGACCGCCTCCTCGTCATTGCGGTCACCCTCGAACCGGCGTAGCCCCAGTCGGTTATCCTCACCCAGAATGCCATCAGCCAGCTTGCTGTTGGGCAGGTTGGCCGCCAGGTTGTAGTGCCGTTGTGGGCAGGCAATGCGTTTTCCCTGCAGGCTGCAGTCCGCCAGCAGCCCGGTTTCTGGCTGATCCTCCTGGGGATCCGAACGGTCGGGTTCCGGCGCTATTTCAACTGGCCTGGAGTCGGCTTCCGACTCTGCCGGCGCACCGGGTTCCGGCACGTCCAGGCCCAGTCGCCCGGCGGGGCGGCGCAGGAGCAGCGCCTGCACCTGCGGGTCGTTGCGTTTGAAATCCGTCGGTGACGGCAGCCCCGCACCCTGCCCCTCGCTGACCACCTGGCAGTAAAGCTCTTCCAGGTCGGTCTTGGCGTTCTCCATGCAGGCATCGTCAGCGGCTTGAACGGCGGTGCTGAAGCCAAGCACCAGCAGGGCCAGCCACCTAGCTGTCATCACGCTGCCCCAGCGCAACCCGTGCCATCAGGTCTTCCACCCGGCGAATGGTTTCGGCGTCCCCCTTTTTGCCGGTAAGCACCACCTGGGAGCCAATGGTCGCCACATACATCAACAGTGACAGATCCCGGATGCGCTGGGGGTCACTGCTCAGGCGCTCATAAAGTTCACAGTTCTGATTGATCCGTGCTTCGTCCACTTCATTGACCAGGTCCGCCGCATATTCGTTGCGCCGGGCAAAATCCCTGACCGCCAGTTCAACTTGCAGGCGGCGAATATTACGGGACGCATCCGTCAGCAACAGCTCCAGAATCTGCCGCAGCTCGGTTTCCACATCACCGCCTTTGGGCTTCCAGTACTGCAATTCGTGAATGCGGCGGTCCCGCCAGCGATTGAGAAAACTGATCAACAAGTCTTCATGGTCCTTGAAGTGCCAGTAGAAACTGCCCCGGGTCACTCCCAGCTTTTTCGACAGGGTGAGCACCCGCAGGTTGCCAAAGCCACCGGCGGCGACCTCTCCCGCAGCGGCATCCAGCCAGTTATCACGGGTTAGCTGGGCTTTGTCTTTGGACGTTCGGAGACTGGTTTTTGTTGGTCTGACGTCAGTCATTCTGGAATTGCATCCTGTTGCTGGCTTTGGGTGGTGCCTCTTAAATTCATAGACCGCGAGTCCGTGCCGTCGCAAGCGGGCAGGCCTTTCCAGAACACGCTGTAAATACGTCCCTGTACGCTCGGCCTCCGCCATCCATGGCTCCGGACGGTTCTGGAAAGGCCTGCCCGTTTACTCCGATGTTTAGCCGTGGTTACGAGAACTTTAAACCATTGACCACATCTTGAACATACATTAGTGTATGGACAAACAATACACCAGTGTATGGAGATTTCAACAAGGGTCTTCACGCCACCGATCAACACGATTCCAGTATCAGGGAGCTGCAAGATGAGTACCGCCCATTACGAAGTGAACGGCCACACCGCCGTCATCCGCTTGGATAACCCGCCAGTCAACGGCCTTGGCCTTGAACTGCGACGGGGGATTGTAAACGGCATTCTCAAAGCCGAAGCGGACAATGCGATAAAAGCCGTTGTGCTGATTGGCTCCGACCGAGCCTTCTCCGGTGGCGCCGACATCAGCGAGTTCGGCAACGACAAGGCCACCACCGAGCCCAACCTGAACACCGTCATCAATTATGTGGAAACCAGCCGCAAACCGGTGATTGCTGCCATCAGCGGTGCCTGCATGGGCGGCGGGCTGGAGCTGGCCCTGGGTTGTCATTACCGCATTGCTAAACCGGATGCCCAGATTGCCCTTCCCGAAGTAAAACTGGGCCTGCTACCGGGTGCCGGCGGCACCCAACGCCTGCCCCGGCTGATTGGCGCCGAGCATGCCCTGAACATGATCGTCTCCGGCAGCGTTGTGCCTGCCAAGCAGTTCAAGGGCACTGCGCTGTTCGATGAGATTGTGGACAGCGAATTGCTGGACGCGGCCATTGCCTACGCCACCAAGGTCGCCAATGAAAACCTGCCGCTGAAGAAAGTCCGCGACCTGAAAGCCAAGCACCCGAACCCGGAAGGCTTCTTCATGTTTACCCGTAACACCGTGGGTGCCATGGCCAAGAACTACCCGGCCCCGCTGAAGTGCGTGGACGCGGTCAAAGCCGCCGTCACCATGCCCTTCGATAAAGGAATGGAAGTCGAGCGCGAAGCCTTTGTAAACCTGATGCAGACTCCGGAATCCCGCGCCCTGCGCCATGCGTTCTTCTCCGAGCGGCTGACCAGCAAAATCGCCGATGTACCTTCCGACACCCCGGTTCGTGACATCAAGTCCGTGGGCGTGATTGGCGGCGGCACCATGGGCACCGGCATCAGCATCAACTTCCTCAACGCCGGCATCCCGGTGACACTGGTGGAAATGAAGCAGGAAGGCCTGGACCGTGGCGTGGCCGCCATTCAGAAGGTCTACGAAAGCCAGGTCAAGAAAGGCCGCATGACCGAGGACAAAGCGAAAGCCAAACTGGCCCTGCTTACCCCGTCCCTCAGCTATGACGACCTGAGCAACGCCGACCTGGTGATTGAAGCGGTCTTTGAAGAGATGGGCGTCAAACAGTCCGTGTTCGAGAAGCTGGACGACGTCTGCAAGCCAGGCGCCATCCTGGCCTCTAATACGTCGACTCTCGATCTGAACAAGATCGCCGGCTTCACCAAACGCCCGGAAGACGTGATCGGCCTGCACTTCTTCAGCCCCGCCAACATCATGAAGCTGCTGGAAGTGGTGCGTGGAGACAAGACCGCCAAGGACGTACTGGCCACCGCCATGAAGCTGGCCAAGGCGATCAAGAAAACTGCCGTGGTCTCCGGCGTCTGTGACGGCTTTATCGGCAACCGCATGATCAACCAGTACCAGCGCGAAGCCCTGCTGATGCTGGAAGAAGGCGCCAGCGTGCAGCAGATCGACAAGGCCATCGAGAAATTCGGCTTTGCCATGGGCCCGCTGCGCATGGCCGACCTGGCCGGCGGCGACATCGGCTGGGCCATCCGCAAGCGCCAGTACGAAGAAAACCCGGACATGGTGAAGATGGTCGTCGCCGACCGTCTGTGTGAAATGGGCCGCTACGGCCAGAAAACCGGCGCCGGCTTCTATCGCTATGAGCCCGGCAACCGCAACGCCCTGCCGGATCCGGAAGTGGATAAGGTCGTGGACGAAGTGCGCGCCGAACTGGGCATCACCCCGCGCAAGATCAGCAACCAGGAAATCGTTGAGCGTTGCGTCTATGCGCTGGTCAACGAAGGCGCACAGATTCTGGACGAAGGCATCGCCCAGCGCGCTTCTGACATCGACATGGTCTACCTGACCGGTTACGGCTTCCCCGTGTTCCGCGGCGGCCCCATGCATTACGCCGAAGAAGTCGGGCTACCCAACGTGGTGCGCGCCATGCAGGCCTTTACCGAAGACCGCCACACCCAGCCGGGCTTCTGGGAGCCCGCCGCTCTGCTCGCCAAGCGCGCTGAAGACGGCAAGGGTTTCGACGCTAAATAACCGGTCCACGAATTTTTTCGGAGAATTTTTATGTCTAATGATGTTGTCATCGTATCCACTGCCCGCACGCCGCTTGCCAAATCCTGGCGCGGCGGCCTGAACATGACCCACGGCGCTACTCTGGCCGGCCACGCCATCCAGCACGCGGTTGAGCGCTCCAAAGTCGACCCCAACGAAATCGAAGACGTGCTGATGGGCTGCGCCCTGCCGGAAGGCTCCACGGGCAACGATGTTGCTCGTATGGGTGCGATGCGCGCAGGCCTGCCGGTCACGGTCGGCGGCGCCACCATCAACCGCTTCTGCTCATCCGGTCTGCAGGCTATCGCCATGGCGGCCCACCACATTGCCGTGGATCGCGTACCGGTAATGGTGGCAGGTGGTGTCGAATCCATCTCCACCGTGCAGGCGAACGTGAACCAGAACTACTTCATGGAACCCTGGCTGGCCAAGAACAAGCCGGAGCTGTACTGGTCCATGCTGGACACCGCTGAAACCGTGGCCAAGCGCTACGGCATCAAGAAAGAAGACATGGACGAATACGGCGTACGCAGCCAGAACCTGGCCGCCCAGGCCCGTGAAGACGGCAAGTTCGACGACGAAATCGTGCCCATCACCACCACTATGGGCGTGGCTGACAAGGCCACCGGCCAGCTCAGTAGCCAGGAAGTCACCGTCAGCCAGGACGAAGGCATCCGCCCGGACACCAACCTGGAAGGCGTCAGCAAAATCCGCTCGGCGATGGAAGGCGGCGTGGTCACCGCCGGCAACGCCAGCCAGTTCTCCGACGGCGCGTCCGCCTGCGTCCTGATGGACAGCAAAATCGCCGAACAGCGCGGTGCCACGCCACTGGGCATCTTCCGCGGCTTTGCCGTCGCCGGTTGCGAACCCGACGAAATGGGCATCGGCCCGGTCTTCGCGGTTCCCAAACTGCTCAAGCGCGCCGGCCTGACCGTCGACGACATCGGCCTGTGGGAACTCAACGAAGCCTTCGCAGTTCAGGTTCTCTATTGCC
This sequence comes from Marinobacter sp., assembly GCA_046260345.1. Taxonomy (GTDB): domain Bacteria; phylum Pseudomonadota; class Gammaproteobacteria; order Pseudomonadales; family Oleiphilaceae; genus Marinobacter. The sequence continues at coordinate 20,965 of JBHEPI010000189.1, forward strand.
AGCGCAAACTGGGCATTGCCATGGACCGCCTGAACGTCAACGGCGGCGCCATCGCGGTCGGCCACCCCTACGGCACCACCGGTTCCCGCCTGGTCGGCCACGCCCTGATCGAAGGCAAGCGCCGGGGTGTTAAATACGTTGTCGTTACCATGTGCGTCGGCACTGGTATGGGGGCTGCCGGGTTGTTTGAGGTTGCCTAGAGCTTCGGTGGCCTATTGCTTGGGTGGAGGCACCTGTTGGGTAGGGGGCTCCAAAACGCGCTCCTTCGGCACATCCATGTGACGCTCGAGCTCCGCCATCCTTGGCTCCGCACGGTTTTGGACACCCCTACCCAACAGGCGCCCATAGTTTTGTGCAATTGCCGACAGGTGCAACTTTTGAAAACTGGAACCTGCCTTTCAGAGCGTTTTAAAGCAGGCACGAACAGACTCGAAGTGCCGGGCGGGGAAACCCTTTCAAAACTGTACGGAGCCATGGATGGCGGAGTCCAAGCGTCACATGGATGTGCCGAAGGAGCGTGTTTTGAAAGGGTTTCCCCGCCCGGCACAACCACCAAGAGCGGCAGGCCCGGCAGTAATAACCAGCAGGCAGCTCCAAAAGCCAAAAACCATTTACCTCAGCCAAACAGACAAGAGGTTCAACATGGATCTGAATTACACCCCCGAACAAGAGGCGTTCCGCGCCGAAGTTCGACAGTTTCTTGAGGACAACCTGCCGGATGATATCCGCGAACGGGTACAGAAACGCCTGCGCCCGGATAAAGCCATGACCGAGCGCTG
>JBHEPI010000191.1:0-2816 GCA_046260345.1 Marinobacter sp.
ATAGGCAAGGCCCACGGCCCTGATATCGCTGCCATCTTCAACCGCATCGACGATACCCAGATCCAGGGCATCTCTGGCGCTGACGAACTCACCGGTGGTAATCATCTCCAGCGCTTTGCGGGCGCCGGTCAGCCGCGGCAGACGCTGGGTACCACCAGCACCGGGCAACAGGCCCAGCTTTACTTCCGGCAGGCCGACCCTCGCGCTGCTCACGGCCACCCGGTAATGGCAGCCCAGTGCCGTTTCCAGACCACCGCCCAGAGCGGTACCGTGGATGGCGGCAACGATCGGTTTGTCGCTGTTTTCATACTGGTTGATAACGGAAGGCAGGCTCGGCTCCTGCATCGGCTTACCGAATTCACGAATATCAGCGCCGGCAATAAAGGTGCGGCCTTCGCACACCAGCAACAGCGCCTTGGCTTCAGCGTCTTTCTGGCCCTGCTCCAACGCAGCCACCAGGCCGGAACGGACGGCGTGGCTGAGGGCGTTCACCGGCGGGTAGTTCACAGTGATAACGCCAATGGAGCCTTCCCGGTTGTAAGTTACGACCTCAGACATAATTCCTCCGAACCTTCTATGGAATATAGTTTTAACAAGCGAAACATCAGTACGATTTAATACAAGTTTCCGGCAGGTTTCAACCATGAATTAAATTGCAGGCACAAAAAAAACCCAGGGCAAACCCTGAGGTTTTGATCGAAGTTCGGGGGAAGTTGGCGGGCAGGGCGTTCCGAAACCGTGCGGAGCCATGGATGGCGGAGCCGAGCGTACAGGGACGTATTCACAGCGTGTTTCGGAACGCCCTGCCCGCCGGCTTCCTACTCCTGAGTCAGATCAAACGCCAAGCGACTCGATATCACTGGCCAGCATTGCCAGTTGATGGGCGATGGATTCCCGCAGCTTTTCAGCGGGCACCAGATAGGAGGGGGCCGCGCTGGTCAGCGCCATGATGGTGCCGTCCTGCAGGTGAATGGGCACGCCAGCGGAATTGATGTTGCGATCCCACTCGCCCAGGGACAGGCAGAAGCCATACTTTTCATAGTCTTCCATAGCCCGCTCCAGGCCGGCCTTTTTCTCCGGCCAGGCGTCACCGTATTTGGCTTCCATGGCGTCATCGATTACCTTGCGACCCTTGTCGGAGATTGCACAATAATAGGCGCGTCCGGCGGAAGTGGTGGACATGGGCAACTTCAGGCCAATGTCCATGCGCAGCAGGGAGGCTTCCGGCGGCAGGCGGTTTTCCACATAGATCATGTGCAGGCGATCGCGGCAGGTCAGGCCCACGGACATGTTGGTCTGGCGGGCGAACTCGTCCATGTAAGGCCTGGCCAACTGGCGTACCTTGAGATTGGAAACGTAGGCGTAACCTAGGGCCAGAACGCCGGAACTGAGCTGATACTTTTCCAGTTGCGCGTTGTAGCTGAGGTAGCCGAGCTTGGTCAGGGTGTAGGTCATGCGAGAAACCGTGGGTTTCGGCAGACCTGTCAACCGCGAGATATCCTGGTTACCCAGAATCACCGAGCCCTGGCTGAAGGCACGAAGCACGTCGAGACCGCGGGAGAGCGCCTCTACAAACTTGCGATCTTTCTCCGGCTTTACCGGCTCACCGTCACCGGACGCCGCCAGTAGTTCCGGTGTGGTGGTCTCTGCTGTGTTCATACTCGGACATCCTCCAACTGCATTTCCGACGTTCCCACCCGGGTTTACGGATGAATTTCGGTATATTATTCTGCAAAGCAAAACATTATAGAGAAACTTTATCCACCTTACGATCCCGGGAGAATCCATGAAAGTTCTTTTTGTTGCCGGAGACCCCAAGCCGGAGCGCTGGACGGTCCCCATACAAGACTTGCTTCCGGAAGCCGAAGTGCATGTATGGGACGCTGATGGCCCTGCGGTGGATGCGGATTACGCCATCGTCTGGCAGCCCCCGGAGAAACTGTTCGAGCGCGAAACCAGGCTGAAAGCAGTGTTCAACCTTGGCGCCGGGATCGATGGCCTGCTGGCGGTGCCCAATCTGCCTCCTCACCTGCCGATGGTGCGTCTGGAAGACGCCGGCATGTCGGTACAGATGGCGGAATACGTACTGCACCAACTGCTGGAAGCCAGCCGCGGCATGGAAACCTACCGCGAGCAACAACGGGAAGGCGTCTGGAAAATTCACCGGCCGATCAAACGCAGCGAATGGCCAGTGGGGATCATGGGGCTGGGCCACATTGGCAAGCGAGTGGCGCGCACGCTCGCCGACCTGGATTACCGGGTCCACGGCTGGGCACGCAGTGAACACACCATGGACAAGGTGACGACCTATGCCGGTGCGCACAAGCTGCGCGACTTCCTGGGCTCAACCCGCGTGCTGGTAAACACCCTGCCGCTGACCGAGGAAACCCGCGACATTCTCAACCACCAGCTCTTCAGCCAGCTGCTGCCAGGCGCCGTGGTAATAAACGTCGGCCGTGGGGAGCATCTGGTGGAAGATGACCTGCTCAAGGCGATAGACGACGGCCATGTGGCACGGGCCTCGCTGGATGTATTCCGTCAGGAACCGCTACCCCCAGAGCACCCTTTCTGGCAGCGCCCGGAGATAACCATTACCCCGCACATTTCCGCCCGCACCCTGCGGGATGCCACGCTGGAGCAAATCACCGGGAAGATCCGTGCTCATCACAATGGGCAGCCCATCACCGGAATCGTGGACACCGACCGGGGCTACTGAGCGCCCAGCCATTACGCCGGCCACCTGGATCAGCCCGTGGTCGGCGCAACCCCGAATAGCCCCCACAGCATTAGCAGCAATAGCGGGATAGACAGCAGCA
>JBHEPI010000203.1:0-55802 GCA_046260345.1 Marinobacter sp.
GCATTCCGGATTACGCACTGCAGTTTGCCGACTTCAACCTGGTGTCCAGTATCGGCGCCTTTATGTTCGGGGCTACACAGATACTGTTCCTGGTGATTGTGGTCAAGTGCGTGAAGGGTGGCGAAAAAGCTTCCGCGAAGCCCTGGGACGGAGCTGAGGGGCTGGAGTGGACGGTGCCTTCTCCGGCGCCTTATCACACGTTCGCCACGCCGCCGGAGGTGAAGTAAACCGGGGCTGAATGGCCACCACAACAACAAACGATAACGGATAAGCCATCGGAGACTGTCATGGCGGAAAACCAGACGTATTACGTTCCAGAACAGAGCAAATGGCCGATTGTGGCGACTGTCGGCCTGGGGGTCATGCTCTACGGGGTTGCCTCTGTCATGGTGAACAGTAACCAGGGTGAGAGCACAACTGCCTCCTGGGTGATGCTCATCATTGGCGTCGCCATCATGACCTATATGCTGTTTGGCTGGTTCGGCGCTGTTATCCAGGAGAGCCGATCGGGATTGTACAGCCATCAGATGGACCGCTCGTTCCGCTGGGGAATGAGCTGGTTCATTTTCTCGGAAGTGATGTTTTTCGCCGCCTTCTTCGGCGCCCTGTTCTACACCCGGGTTTTCGCCCTGCCCTGGCTTGGCGGTGAGGGTGATCGTGGCAGTTCCAATATGCTGTGGGAGGGCTTTCAGGCCACGTGGCCGCTGATCAATACGCCCAACCCTGAGGCCTATCCGCCTCCGGAAGGTACAATCGGGCCATGGGGACTGCCGCTGATCAATACCATTCTGCTGGTTACATCGTCCTTTACGGTCACGGTTGCCCACCACGCATTGAAGGAAGACAACCGCAAAAAGGTCAAGACGTGGCTTACTGCCACCATCGCGCTGGCGCTGGTATTTGTGTGTGTCCAGGGTTATGAATACGTTCACGCCTACCAGGACCTGAACCTGACACTTGGTTCAGGCATCTATGGCAGCACTTTCTTCATGCTGACCGGTTTCCACGGTGCTCATGTAATATTGGGCACCCTGATGCTGGCTATCATGCTGATACGCATACACAAGGGTCACTTCACGGGCGATAACCACTTCGGATTTGAAGCGTCGGCCTGGTACTGGCACTTTGTGGATGTGGTCTGGCTCGGACTTTTCGTTTTTGTCTATGTAATCTGAAGTCAGCAATCAGGGGGTCGGATTCAGGGTCAGGCCCCCTTGCCATAATGAAATCAGAATGACGGCCAGCAGCATAACGCTCAGCGCGACCCGCAATGCCAGGGAATTCAGGACACGGTTCGTTTTCCCGCCATCCCTGATCAGGAAAAACAGCCCGCTGAACAGGCTCACCAGAACCGCCAGCATAAGTACCACAATGAGAAACTTCAGCATGAAAAATCCTGTCTTCGGGAATATTGGTCACGAAACCACTATAGCAGAGCATGTCTGATCAGGCTGATCAATCCCGCCGGCAGTGGCATTCTGATTGGCGGCTGATAGTTTTTGCAGGACTGTTTCTGCCTCTGCTTGTTGGCCTCGGTATCTGGCAACTTGAGCGGGCCCAGGAGAAAAAGTCGCAACTGGCCCAGTGGCAGCAGGAGGCAGGTAGCCTCAGTTGGCCGGAATTGCACGCTGCGGGCCTGGAAGCCGGCCAGCCAGTCAGCATTTCCGGCCGTTATGGCGATACGTCCTGGTTACTGGATAACCGCACCCGCGATGGTGCTCCCGGCTATGAGGTGCTGACGGTATTCTATCCCGAACAAGGCAGCCCGGTATTGGTAAACCGTGGCTGGGTTCAGGCTCCACGGCGGCGCGATGAGCTACCGGAAATCAGCAGACCGCGCGGCGATGTCGGTCTGCAGGGACGCCTGGATGATTTTCCCGAGCCACCGGTGTTGAAAGAGGTGTCCGGGGGCCGCGATGAATGGCCGCGGCGAACGCAGTCTCTGTCTCATCAGCAGGCACAGAAGGTTGAGGCTGATATCGCTGGCCTTGTATTAAGGCTTTCCGGCCCGGAGCAGCCTGGTGCCTACCGCGCAGACTGGGCGCCGGACACGATGGGGCCGCAGACGCATTACGGATACGCACTGCAATGGTTTTCACTGGCCGCGGCACTGGTTATATTGACGGTGGTAGCGAGTTATCGCAAAACAGGAGCCAACGACGACAATGACAACGGCTGAGAAAATTGATCAGAACGACCAGGAAGATGCAGTGTCTCCAGATCAGGTCCGCCGCGGCAGACGGACAGCGCTACTGCTGTTTACCCTCGGTTTTGGGCCGATGATCGTTGCCACGATCATGTTCTACACTGGTTGGCTGAACCCCACCGACAACAGCAATAATGGCGAGTTGATCCAGCCACCTGCACCTCTGGGCCAGATGCAGCTGGAAGGCGCTGACGGTAATCCCCTTGTCGCTCGTTTTGGTCCTGAGGCCGCCGATCCGGAATGGATGATGATGGTGGTATCCGGTGATTGCACTGCTGACTGTGAAGAGCTGCTGTATCGCGCCAGACAGGTTAATATTGCCCTCGGCAAGAATGCCAACCGGGTCAATCGGTCTGCCTGGCTGGGCACGGTTTCAGAGGATCTGTCTGCGCGCTGGAATGATGAATACAGCTCAATGGAACGGTTGACCATTTCCGGCGGTGAGTCGCCCCGATGGCCGGCCGGTATCAGCCCCGATCAGGAGCCTAGAATCCTGCTGGTTGATCCCTTTGGCAATGTCATCCTGCATTATGGTTCCGAACACACCGGCAAGGATATGCTGAAAGACCTCAAGCATTTGTTGAAACTGTCACAGATCGGTTGATCTCTATTGCCGGGAGACCCAGCATTGAACGAAATCCTCAATAACACATCCCGCCATGCCCGAACCCTGGCAGGTTGGTCCTTGCTGGCAAGTTTACTGGCGGTGGTGGTTATCATGCTGGGTGCCTGGACCCGGCTGGTGGATGCTGGCCTTGGCTGCCCCGACTGGCCTGGCTGCTATGGCTTTCTGACCGTACCCCAGGACGAAGCGAGGATGGCCATTGCCAACGCCAGGTTCCCGGATACGCCGGTCGATGTGGCGAAAGGCTGGCCAGAGATGATTCACCGCTATGCTGCCGGTATTCTGGGGCTTGTGGTATTCGGTCTCGCTGCTTTTGCTTTCCGCCATCGCAGAGAAGGTCTGCCGTTCAGGTTGCCCCTGTTCATCGCAATTTTCATAGTCCTTCAGGGTGCCTTCGGCATGTGGACGGTAACTCTTAAACTCTGGCCACAGGTTGTTGCGTTGCACCTGCTTGGCGGGTTTACCACGCTGAGCATGCTGACACTGCTTACCCTGCGCTTGCGTAGTAAACATCAGCGGGCCGCAGCAGGGCATTCGGAACCGGAGCCGGTGCGCCGCAACCGTTTCCGGCCCTGGCTTTACGGTGGGCTCATACTGGTTGTGATGCAGATCGCCCTCGGTGCCTGGACGGCGGCCAATTATGCTGCCGTCGCCTGTACCGACCTGCCCACCTGTCAGGGCGAATGGTGGCCTGCCGACATGGACTTCCGGCATGGGTTTGATCTGGCCCAGCATGTAGGGCCGAACTACCTTGGCGGGCAGCTGACTGCAGACGGGCGGGTAGCCATTCACGTTACCCATCGCCTTGGCGCAGTGATAGTGCTTGCGTACTTCACGGTATTTCTGGCATTACTGTGGCGCAGGACAAAACATACACCTATGGCACGGCACGTGGAACTGGTGGCTGTGGTGTTGGCGGCACAGATTGCACTGGGCCTGGCTAACATCGTATTTCATATTCCCCTGTCAGTTGCTGTGGCGCACAATGCCATGGGCGTGGGATTGCTGCTGGCCGTTATCAATCTGATCTGGCGCTTCCACCAGCAGGATCTGCCGCAGCCAGCGGACACAAAACATACAACAACAATTGAACGAGAGGTGACGGCATGAGCGAGCATGTTGAGGCACTGCCGGCGCAAGGCACTAGCAGCGAGTCTGTTTCCGCAAACATTTCCTGGCGCGATTTCCTGGAGCTGACCAAGCCCCGAGTAGTGGCGATGATGATTCTCACCTCGGTTATTGGTATGTTGCTGGCCTCCCCGGGGGTACCGGGCTGGGAGGTATTGCTCTACGGTAACCTTGGCATTGCCCTGCTGGCGGGCGCTGCAGCCGTGGTTAACCATGTGGTTGATCAGAAAATTGACACGGTGATGGCCCGTACCCGCAAGCGGCCCGTTGCCACCGGAAAAATTTCTCCCCTTGATGCCCTGGTGTTTGCCACAGTGCTGGCCGTATCAGGAATGGCCATTCTGGTGTGGCAGGTAAATTCCCTCACCGCCTGGCTCACGCTGGCATCCCTGGTAGGATACGCCGGCGTCTACACCCTGTTTCTCAAGCGTATGACACCCCAGAACATCGTCATTGGTGGCCTCGCCGGCGCCATGCCCCCATTACTGGGCTGGACGGCGGTTACCGGTCAGGTTGAAGGCCATGGCCTCCTGCTGGTACTGATTATTTTTGCCTGGACACCGCCGCATTTCTGGGCGCTGGCTATTCATCGCAAGGAAGAATACGCCAAGGCGGGTATCCCGATGCTGCCGGTTACCCACGGCAACAAGTACACCGAACTGCATATTCTGCTGTATACCCTGATGTTGCTGGCGGTCAGCCTGCTACCGTTTGTAACCGGCATGTCCGGTCTGATCTACCTGGTAGGTGCCCTGGCTCTTGGCCTGCGCTTTCTGCAATATGCTGTGCGGCTGCTCAAGGGTGATGATCGCCGGGTGGCCCTGAACACCTTCAAATATTCTATCACCTACCTGATGGCACTGTTTGTGGTGTTGCTGGTCGACCACTTTGTGTTTTTCTGACAACTGATTTACCGGAGATTTCATGGACCGTTCGATTCGCCTGACGCTGATCATTCTGCTGCTGGTGGTATTGCTGGTCTTCGGGCTTGTGGTTGGACGGCAGGTATTGATGGTAGGCAACGAGGAGCCCTCGCCCGCACCTGAACTCAGTGAGATCAATGCCTATGTGTATGACGAAGGTCGCGAGCTTGCCGAATTTGAACTGGTCAACGAACAGGGGGAGGCTGTCACTCGGGAAAGCCTTCGGGGGAAATGGACTTTTGCCTTTGTGGGTTACACCAATTGCCCGGACATCTGTCCTGCCGCGATGGCCGACCTTCGCAGAACCGACACGTTGTTGCCGGACGATCTGCCCCAGCCCGATTTTCTGTTGATCACCGCCGACCCGGAACACGACACCGCGGAAAAACTGAAGGATTATGTTGGCTTTTTCGGAGAAAACTTCCATGGCTTCACCGGGGACCTGGAAACCCTGAGGGAGCTGGCGAAGAGCATGAACGCGGTATTTACGCACCGCGAGGTGGATGGCGAATTGTTGGTGGACCACAGTGGCCACTTTGCGTTGATCAACCCGGAAGGCGAAATGGCCGCAGTACTGCAACCACCTCATGACCCGGAAGATCTGGTGAAAGCCTATCGCGAGATCTATGAGTGGGCACGGGCCAACCATCCGCGGGCCTCCCAGTCCTGATACGTCGCGCGGTTGCGCCTTAAGTCACACTGACTTCCTGCTTTTGCTGGCTTAAACTGCGCATCGGTTTTTATCAGAGGCCTCGTTATGCCAAATTCCCGCCAGTCCGCCACCACGCCCCGGGAACTGTTCGCGGTGCTGGCCGCCGGTGCCATTCTGTTACTGGTCACCCATGGCCTTGGTCGGTTTATCTACACTCCTTTGCTCCCTTATCTGGTTGGCGACGGACAGATAAGTGCCGGGCAGGGTGCAGCGGTGGCCACCTGGAATTACCTTGGTTACCTGATAGGTGCCCTGCTGGCGATTCGCTGGCACCAGATCAGCCATATTCGCAGGCTACTGCCGTTGGCTCTGGCCGTTCATGTAGTCACCACCCTGATCATGGCCCTGAGCGATAACCTGACAGCCATGACGGTCGCACGCCTTTTCAATGGCATCGCCAACGGTATTGTCTTCGTGCAGGTTCCCGCGCTGATCCTGGAATGGCTGGTGCTGCGCAATCGTGCGTCGATGAGTGGCCATCTTTACATTGGTGTTGGGTTGGGTCTGCTGGTGTCCAGCGGACTGGTCACCTTCACCGCGCCCTGGCTGGAAGCCAACGAACGCTGGTGGCCTGCCTTTCTGCTATCCATTCCGCTGGCCTGGTGGGCGACGGTTAGGTTACTCGATCTGAAGGTGGAGGTCAGAGAACAGACCGGCGGCAAACAGGCTTCCGGCAAGTCCCCGCTGCTCGACCGCGCCAGCGTCCCCCTGTTTCTTTCCTACGCTGGTGCCGGCCTGGGCTATATCCTGCCTATGACCTTCCTGCCACTGCTGGCCAAGGACCAGCTACCTGCCCAGCACTGGCTCCTCGATGGTGCCTGGCTGGTGGCGGCGGTGGTGACGCTGTTTTCGCCCTGGGTCTGGAATACACTTGGCGCCAAATTCGGCGACCTGAACGCCTTGAGGCTGAACTTCGTAGTCCAGCTTGCCGGTGTACTGGCAGCGGTTATCCTGCCCGGTGCTATCGGCCTTGTGCTATGCGCCGCTCTGGTGGGCATCACCTTTGTCGGCACCGTAATGCTGACCCAGCGCATCGGCCGTGCCCTCCACCCTCACCAGGGTCCGCGGCTGTCCGCAGCCATGGTGTCGGTTTACGGCTTCACCCAGATGGCGGGGCCCTGGCTCACCAAGCAATGGCTGGAAGCGGGAGGTAGTCTGACGTCGGCCTTTGGTATTGGCGTGGCGGCGCTGGCCTTCGGGGTTCTGTTCGCGTTCTTTGTGCCCTGGCCTGGGGAGTGGCATCGGGTTCAGAGTTCTCCCTCTGAGGACTGATAGTTGGGGGGCAGGAGCGGGGTGGTGGGGTATTTTTCCTTGGGAATGGAACTCGCTTCGCTCAGACACCCATTCCTGGCGGAAAAATACCCCACCACCCCACTCTCAGGTAACTGGCAGTTATCGCCAGGAATTTGTTTTGATGGGACAAGCGCATTGTGTCTCGTGCAAAACAAAGCGAGACCATAGTATGCTCCGGAGAATAACCGATGTTACCTGAGGGTGTGGGGGTCGTTATTTTTCAAACAGAAAATGGTGTCTGAGCGAAGCGAGTTCATTTTCCACTTGAAAAATAACGACCCCCACACCCTTCCCCCAACACCGGCAGTCTTAACAAAAGCCAGACAGATGCTCCCGATAAACCACATAATCCCGGTCCTCCTCAAAACCCTGAAAGAGGAAACCACGGTTCTGTTGCAGGCCCCACCCGGCGCCGGTAAAACCACCCGGGTACCCCTTGCCCTGCTGGATGCCCCCTGGCGGGAAGGCCGGAAGATACTGATGCTGGAACCCAGGCGGTTGGCGGCCCGGTCGGCGGCGCGGTATATGGCCGGGCAGATGGACGAGCAGGCTGGCCAGACCGTGGGGTATCGGACCCGGCTGGATACCCGGGTGTCATCCGCCACGGTGATCGAAGTGGTTACCGAAGGCATTCTTACCAGACTGATCCAGAGCGATCCCGCCCTGGAAGACTACGCAGTGGTGATTTTCGACGAGTTTCATGAGCGCTCATTGCAAGCCGATCTTGGACTGGCGCTGGTGCGGGAGTCACGGCAGGCGTTGCGGGAGGATCTGCGGGTGATCGTGATGTCGGCAACCCTGGATACCGCACCCATTGCACGCTTACTGGGTAACGTGCCCGTGCTGACCAGTGAAGGCCGGGCTTTCCTCGTGGAGGTGAGTTACCGGCCGGCTCTCCGCAATAGGCGAGTGGTTGACCAGGTGGTGGCAGTGATTCAGGAAGCTTTGGCGGAGCAGAGCGGGTCACTGCTGGTGTTTCTGCCAGGTGCCGGCGAGATCCGGCGGGTAGAGCGGCAGCTTCAGGAGCAGGTGGGAAGTAACGTCATTGTGGCTCCGTTATACGGCAACCTGAAGAACGATGAACAGGACCGGGCAATTGCGCCGGCACCCGAGGGCTTTCGCAAGGTGGTTCTGGCCACCGCCATTGCCGAATCAAGCCTGACGATTGAGGGCATACGGGTGGTTATCGACAGTGGCCAGCAGCGCCTTGCGGTGTTTGATGCCAACAGCGGGATGACTCGCCTGGTAACCGGGTGGGTGTCGAAGGCGTCGGCGGAGCAGCGTAAGGGCCGGGCCGGCCGGATTGAGCCCGGGGTCTGTTACCGCCTTTGGAGTGAGTCGGCCCAGTTCGGACTGGCTGAATTCACCCCACCGGAAATACAGGAGGCGGATCTGGCGCCTATGGTCCTTGAGCTGGCGCAGTGGGGCACGCGATCACCGGAGCAGCTGGACTGGATTGATCCGCCCCCTCCGGCCCACTGGCAGCAAGCAGTGGAATTGCTGCAATGGCTGGACATGCTGGATGACGAAGGTGCCATTACCGACCATGGCAAGGCCTGCCGCAACATGGGTGTGCATCCACGACTGGCCCACATGATTATTCGGGGCCGCGAAATCGGTCAGGGTTACCTTGCGGCAGAATTGGCAGCGCTACTGGAAGAGCGGGACATTGCGGGACGGTCGGCCGGGGCGGACATGCAGGAGCGCGTCCGGATACTGCGCTCACAGCGCTATGGCCGGGGGGCAGACGTGGCCAGGTTAAAGGCCATTGGAAAGTCGGTGTCGCGCCTCACCGATCATTCGGAACGGCCGGGTGACATGCCCCGCGACGACGAGGTGGGCCGCCTGATTGCCCTGGCCTACCCGGACAGGATTGCCCTTAAGCGGCCGGGTGAAGCTCCCCGTTATCAACTCAGCAATGGTCGCGGCGCGGTCCTGCGGGATGAAGACCCTCTGGCCCGGCACCAGTGGCTGGCGACAGCCGAGCTGGATGGCAAGGCCCGGGAAGCCACTATCTACCTGGCCGCACCGGTTGATCCTGCACGGCTGGAACAGGATCTGGCCCGCCATATCCAAGACCTGGAGGAAGCGGCCTGGGATGACGCCCGCGGTACCGTGGTAGCTCGCCGTGTCCGAAAACTGGGTCAGCTGGTACTGGCAGAGACGGCGTTGTCGGCGCCGTCTCCGGAGCTGGTGCAACAGGGCTTGCTGACGGCCGTGCGCAGGAAGGGTCTCAAAAGCCTGCCCTGGACGCCTGTGGCGGAACAGTGGTTGGCCCGGGTTCGCCTGCTGGCCCGTTGTTTTCCCGGGGACTGGCCGGATGTCAGCGAGGGCTGGCTGAGCGATAACCTGGAAGCCTGGCTGGAGCCGTTCCTGGCCGGAATGAATCGTTGGCGTGAGCTGGAGAAACTCAATCTCAGCCAGGCGCTGGCCAGCCTGCTGGACTACCAGCAACAAAAGACACTGGAAAAGCTGGCGCCATCCCGTCTGGCCATCCCTACCGGCCAGTCGGTAACACTGGACTACACGGCCGAAAATGGGCCCGTGCTGGCGGCCAAACTCCAGGCTCTGTTTGGCTGGGCCGAGACCCCGACCGTTGCAGCTGGCCGGGTAGCCGTTGTTATTCACCTGCTTTCCCCGGCCCAACGTCCCCTGGCGGTGACAGCGGACCTGGCGAGCTTCTGGCGCAACGCCTATCCGGAGGTGCGCAAGGACATGCGCGGGCGCTACCCCAAGCACCCCTGGCCGGAAGAGCCGCTTAGCGCCGAGGCGAGTCAGGGAACGAAAAAACGCCCTGTTCGTTGATCCTGCCGGTCACCAGGGATTCCGGAACGGTTTCGAAATAGATATTCCGGGGCGTAATCCACTCCCCTTCCGGCGCGCGCAATTCGCTAACCGGCATTTCTTCCAGACTGACGTCATTGCTGGCTTGATTACTGTGTCTGAAACTGTCTCCAAGCACCCAGAAAGGTTTGTTGTCGGCGCGGGCAGCCAGGGCCAGCAGGCGGGTTCCGCTTTTATTGATGAAATGCTCATCCGCCAGCCAGGTATCGCAACCGGTGATCACCACATCCGCGCGGGAGACAAACAGACCCATTTGAGCATCGGTGATCAGTGTAACCGGCACGCCCAGTTCGTTCAGCGCTATCGCCAGCTGGTGTCCCTCCATGCCGGGACTGCTTTGGGTACAGATTACAGAAAAGCGTTGCTGCTCATGAGCGAGTAGATGAAACAGCTCCATCACCACGGAGCTGGCACTGTGGGTCATGATCACGGCATCGGCTGGAATCTGACGGCGGGCATGTTGCGCTATGGCAGCACTGGCATTTTCCAGTTTGCTGGTCACCTCGTTGACCGCAGCCATTGGCGAGTCTCCGTCTGCCAACCGCGACTCCACCTGCGCCATGGCATTGCCAATCACGATCATACTGGGGCGGGCACCGCGGAGTTCGTCGAGCAGTCTTGCCAGTGTGCCGGGCCGGGGTCTGGTCTCTTCCAGATATTCGGCCAGCCCTTTGAGAGTCTTCAGAGCCAGCGATGTTGCGCCGGACTCGTAATCCTCCCGAAGCACTTTCAACAGGTTCTCGGCCTTTTCGTCAAAACCGGACATGGCTGCTACCCCTAAACAGTTTGATTAGAGGGTAGCAGCGGGAAGGCCGGTTGTCCGAACCGCTTACTCGACGACCGTACGGCTGGTTTCCAGATAGGATTTACCGTTTGAAGCGACGTCTTCTTTATCAGCTCGCTCCGAGGCCAGGTGGATTTCTTCCAGAGTGACCGCCAGACCATCGAATTCTTCATTGATCTTGCCGAGGGCGTTTTCCAGTGTATAGGTAAGCTGATGAATCTCGTTCATGGCTTCCGCATCCAGATCCCCGGAGAGCACCTCTTCCAGTTTTTTGTTGTACTCAGAGAAGTTGGCCACGGCCTCTTTCAGGGTAGCGGACTCCTTGCCTTCGTAGTGTTCAACCTCTTCAGCGAATGAAGATACGGGCAGCGTCAGGGCAGCACAGGTCAGCAGCGCCAGGATTTGTTTTCTCATATCGTTTTCTCCTTGTCAATATCAATAATGATAATAGTTCGCGTTCAAGGTTAGGGTAAGTTTGTTCTGCTGGCAATGACTTCTGTCAGTTTTTGGCTTTGGCTTTGGTTCTGGCTTTGGTAGGACTGGGGATTTTGGTGGGGATCGGGGTGGTGAGGGTATTTTTCCTTGGGAATGGAACTCGCTTCGCTCAGACACCTATCCCTGGCAAAAAAAAATAGCCCCGTACCCCTCCCCCAACCCAACCAGTCCTTCCAAAAGCCCACCTGACCAATAATCATTGCACCCAACCAAAACCTGTATAAAATGCAACCACCTAAACCGAGCACCCAACCCACATGAAACTGGTTTCCTTCGACATATTCCGCACCCTGGGCTTCCCCGACACCACGGTACTCAAGCCAGAACACTTCCTGGCCCACAAGGAACTGCTGAAAAACGCAGACTGGGTGCTGTTCCCGGAATACTGGCAGTTGAACGCCCTGGTTCACGGCTTGAAATGCCGGGTATTTCCCAGTGTTGCCAGTTATCGCATCGGTCACGACAAAGTAGAGATGACCCGTGCCTTCCAGACAGTAGCGCCGGAGCATACGCCGTGGACGTTGATCGAAGCCAACGGCCTGCAGGAACAACAGGCTGTGTGGGATGCCATGGCGTTGCCGTTCGTAGCCAAGTTACCGAAGGCCAGCATGGGTGAAGGGGTGTGGCTGATTGAGAATCGCGCAGACTGGCAGCGCTACTGTGAGCAGACCCGTGTGCTCTATGCCCAGGAATATCTGCCGATCGACCGGGATGTGCGGGTGGTGGTTGTCGGGGACAAGGTGGTATCGGCGTATTGGCGAACCCAGGCTGATCAGGGATTCTACAATAACGTGTCGCGCGGCGGACGCATTGATAACGGCCCGGTTCCGGCCGTGGTGACGGATCTGGCGCTACGACTGGCGCAGGAGCTTGAGGTGGATCATGCAGGATTCGATATCGCCCTGGTCGAGGGCTATCCCTACGTGCTTGAATTCAACCGGTTGTTTGGCAACCAGGGACTGGGGCATTACGGCGATCTGAAGGATGCGATTCTGGGCTATCTGCAAAACCATGCCGAGCCCGAAGGCCCGGATGGACCCAAGGGACCGGCTACACTCTGGCCAGTTGCGGTGTAGTCAGGCTCAGGCCTTGACGTCTACCGTGCTGCCGACGTTCTCGGAAGGGTTGGCACCAGTGGTTGCCACGGAGGTTTGGGTCACGCCTTCGAGCAACTGCATGGCGCCTTGCTGGGCCATGTCCTGGGATTGCTTCATGACCGCAATCTGGGCCTGTTCCCGGACGTTCTGCTGGCTCATCTGAGTGCTGCTGGCCGCGATGGATGCGATGTCAGACATACACACTCCGTCAATATAATGAATTCTAGAACAGCCTATCACATGAATTTCGCCATTCCTGTAGTTATTAGCAGACCGTAACAAAACTCCTTCCGGTGAACACACGGGCTCTTAATGTCTGGTTTTCGCCGCTATCGGGCAATGCTCATTCATGGGTAGATATGCTCATATCGGGGTTCCGGGAAAAGCCCGATGATCCCGTCTGTAACGGCGCCGCAGCGTGTCTGAGGTCCCTTTTTTCTGTTCGCCCCCCGGAGGGAAACTCTATCCATGACCACTCCTGCCAACGCCAATATCGCTGACTATTACGACGCCCAGACGTTTGCCCGTATCAAGGCCTTTGCTGATACCAGGGAAACCCCTTGCGTGGTGATTGACACTGCCACCATCGACCGTCAGTACGAACAGCTGGTTGAAGGCTTCCCTTACGCCAGGGTTTATTACGCGGTAAAAGCCAACCCGGCACCGCAGGTTCTGACCATGCTGCGGGACAAGGGTGCCAGCTTTGATATTGCATCGGTCTACGAGCTCGAAAAGGTCATGGGCCTGGGGGTAACGGGCGATCGCATCAGTTACGGCAACACCATCAAGAAGGCGAAAGACATCCGCACTTTCTATGAGAAGGGCGTGCGGCTGTTTGCCACCGATTCCGAAGCCGACCTGCGCAACATTGCCAAGGCTGCCCCGGGTTCTCGTGTATACGTACGCATCCTCACTGAAGGCACTTTAACTGCCGACTGGCCCCTGTCCCGCAAGTTCGGCTGTCAGACCGACATGGCCATGGATCTGCTTATCCTGGCCCGTGACCTGGGCCTGGTACCTTATGGTGTGTCCTTCCATGTGGGTTCCCAGCAACGGGAAATCGGCGCGTGGGATGCGGCCCTGGGCAAGGTAAAGGTCATTTTCGAGCGTCTTAAAGAAGAAGACGGCATCGAGCTGAAGATGATCAACATGGGCGGCGGCTTTCCGGCGAATTACATTACCCGCACCAATGATCTGAAAACGTATGCCGAGGAAATCAAGCGCTTCCTGGATGAGGATTTTGGCGATGAACTGCCGGAGATCATTATCGAGCCGGGCCGTTCGTTGATTTCGAACGCTGGCGTGCTGGTCAGTGAAGTGGTGCTGATTTCAAGAAAGTCACGCACGGCCCTTCACCGCTGGGTATTCACCGATGTCGGCAAGTTTGGCGGCCTGATCGAAACACTTGATGAATCCATCAAGTTCCCGATCTACACCGAGAAATCCGGTGAAGGCGAAGATTGTGTTATTGCGGGTCCGACGTGCGACAGCGCCGACATCATGTACGAGCACCATAAATACCCGCTGCCACTGAACCTGGCCATTGGCGACCGCATGTACTGGTTGTCCACGGGCGCCTACACGACTACCTACAGTGCTATAGAATTTAACGGTTTCCCTCCGCTTAAAGACTATTACATCTAACGTTGGGGGCGGCCGCGGGGTGGGGGTAAATTTTCCTTGGAAATGGAACTCGCTTCGCTCAGACACCCATTTCTGGCGGAAAATTTACCCCCACCCCCCGGCTATCAAGTTGGGAGTGGGGTTCCTTTCGGGGTCAACTTTGGGGGTGGCCTTTTTGTCGTCTTAGGTCCAGGGTGAAGGTCAGGGGAAGAACCAGGATGCAATACGCAACGATAAAACCGATGGCGTAGCGGGCATCGTTGCCCCAGTCAGCCAGTAGCCCGCCGATCATGGGAACTGAAAAGGCCAGGGTGTAGCCCACCAGGAAGTTACCGGCCGATAGTCGGCCCGTTTCCCGCGGCTCCACCAGCATTGGCGGTAAGGCCACCAGAAGAATCAACAGAATACCCGCCGTAAGACTCATAAAGGTTGCACTGGCAATGGCCCACCAGCCGGTAAATAACAGCGTGCCCACCGTGCCCATAATGCTGCAGCTGGCGGCTACGATTATAGGAAATTTCCGGCCTACCCAGTACCTTGCCATTTTCAGCATAACCAGCGATGCCACCACCTGGGCGAAGTTGTACCAGAACAGCGCATCCGCCAGCATGTCGAAGTTGCCCTGCTGTTTCAGGAGGTTACCCATGTAGGCGTTGAGGCCGAAGAACAGGGAGCCGGACAGGCCCAGTAGCAGGCCGATTCTCAGAGTCAGGGGGTTTTTCCAGTCTGGCAGCCAGGCGGGTTTTCGTACCGGCCGGGCCATTTCCCTTTTTGGCAGGAACAGCGCAGCGGCCACCAGCAGGCCGGGCAGTGACCAGGCCAGCAGGGTGGCCCGCCAGCTGTCATCCATCAGTGGCATCAGAACAGGCAATGTTATACCCGCACCGATGAATTCGCCCATCAGCATGCCATTCATGTAGATAGCGGAGCCAATGGCCAGGTGTTTTGGTTCGAGCCAGCGGGGTAAAAGAGCCGGCAGAGAGGGTTGCATCATGGCGATGCCAAGGCCCATGACGGCACTGGCCAGCATCAGTGTGACGGTGTCCGGTGACAACCCACGACCGGCAGAGCCTATGACCATGATGACCATGGCCAGTGCCAGGGTGTTTCGGGGGCCGATCCGCGATATGGCCAGGGAGCCGGGCATGGAGCCAACGGCGAGCATCAGTATGGGCAGGGTAGTTAACGCCCCGGTCAGGGCCTGAGACAGGTCGAGTTCGTCGCTGATGAACGGTGCCAGTGGTGGGGCTACCAGCACTGGTATGCGGAGGTAAACACCGGCCAGCCAAAGCAACACCGCCACCGGGAGCAGCTTTGCTGCCGGTGGCGGTGTTGTGGTCCCTGAAAAAACATCAGCCACTGGGGCCGGGCTTAATTGTCGCCGGTGTCCGGAAGGTAGGCGCCGTCTTCGTCATGCACTTCACGGCCGGTGACGGGTGGATTGAAGGCGCAGATCAGGCGCATGTCTTCGGTACCACCACGGAGGGTATGAGGGTCGTTTTTGTCCAGCGCGTACAGGGTTCCGTCGCTGATCTCATGTGTTTCCCCGGTCGCCTTGTCGTAGATGCTACCGTTGCCGGCCACGCAATAAACAGCTTCGAGGTGGTGCTTGTACCAGAGGTTCAGCTCGGCACCGGCGGGGATGATGGTTTCGTGGAATGAAAAGCCCATGCCGTCTTTCTTGAGCAGCATGCGACGGCTGGTCCAGCCTGGCCCGCTGACTTCACGCTCGGTGCCAATGATGTCCTGAATTCGTACAATTTTCATACTTATCCCTCGTTTATTGATGGAGCAGCCTTACAGTATACACGCCCGGGTCAGGTTCGGTTCAACCGCCATTTGTCGTAGGCGTCCATCGCCTGCTCGATGGCGGAGGCCAGTGCCAGCCGGTTTTTCTCGTCAAGGGCTCGCTGTTTACGGCAGCGTTCAAGAGCCCGGTGAATAGTCTGCCGATTGGCCCGGTCCAGGTGCACCAGCCAGTGATTATGTGCCGGTGCCAGGTCCAGCAGTTCCCGGCCCGCGTGATTGCGATGGCTGATGTGCCACCAGTGGTTTATGGCCCGCCCTAATACAACATAGCCGAACTGGCTGTCCTGTACAGGGCCAAAAGTGGCGGTCCGGAGCCCGTTGGTCAGTACGCCGGTATTGAGCACCGGCAGAGCCAGGCGGTCTCCGTAAAAATAGCTGCCCGCCGCGCCGATCAATCCGCCGACCAGTGTGCCTGCACCCAGTGATTGGCCCAGGGCCAGTGCATCCACACCAGCCCCGCTTACAGCACCCGCCCCGAATCCGGCCGTTGCAAGGTAGCGCCGGTTTACGCCCCAGGCCTTGCGGCTATCCTCACTGAACAGGTCATGCTCGCTGTGCCATTCCAGTTCCGCTTCCTGCCGTTTAACACGATGATGTTCATAAAGTTTTTCAATGGCAATACGCAGGTGTTGCTCGCGCTTTCTTTGATTCCTGTACCAGTTTGTCCGCAACTGATCGGCGAGATCCGTGTCGGATATTTCGCTGGTCTGGAGTGTTGTCAATGTGCGCTTTTCCCGAAAAGACATCATCCCTTCGAGTGTGCGGGCGATCAGTGCTGCGGCTTCAGTCCTGCGTTGACGTCGCTGGGCCAGCAAAAAGGCTGCCGCCTGTTCCAGGGGTTGTTCCCAGGCCGGTTCCAGTTGCCCGAACGCGCGTAAAAGGCTGATATGTTGCTCAAATGGAGCGCGAACAGCGTCGAATTTCCGTACAATCTGGAAGAACTGGCCAAGCGCTCGCAACCAGCTATCGCTGTAATCATCTTCGCCAATGCTGTTGATCAGCGCCAGACTGGGGCGGCCGGTCCATCGCAGGATGGTCATTTCCGCTTCATGCTGGGCGCTGTAGGGCACAGAGCCGTCGACCACGTAAATAATGCCTGCGCCCCCGGTCAATGGCGTCAGCAACTCGCATTCGTCCGTGAAACCGCCGTCATCACTATGCTGAATGACAAACGCCTGTACGGTTTCCGCCCGGTCCGACGCGGAGATGCTGTGGGCCTCCAGCCACTCCAGTACACGGCGGGGTCGCTGGAAACCCGGGGTGTCTACCAGGGTATACAGGGTTTTGCCATCCACCGTAAGCGGATATTCCTGGCGTTTGCGGGTGGTGCCCGGTTCCAGGGCGATGGCGATGGCATCGTTCTGGGACAGGGTGGCGACAATGCTGGATTTCCCCTTGTTAGGATGGCCAACCACGGCAAATACGGGGGCGGTCATTCTCTGTACTCTTCCTGCAGTGCACGGTGTATGCGCATGTCCGGTGAGGTCATGTCCGGGGTGCTGACAATGATCTGGCTGTCTTCGGCCCTGTCCACGAATCGCAACCACTGGTTTATCTGATGGTCTGTCGGTGGCTGGTCCGGCTGCGCTGCCATGGGCACCAGGGCAATGACAGTGGTGGCCGGCCAGGATATGCGAGCCTGGTGAAGGAAATCCGCCAACTCACCAGTCGGGGGCTCCCAGCTGCGCGTGATAACTGCCGCTGCGGGGCTCGCGGCTTTAGCCAGGGCTTTCCCGGCCTCTTCGATAACCTGGCTGTCATGCTCAAGAGCTGCGTTTCCCCCGGCAGCAAAAATCTGGTGGTAACCGGCTGATAGAGTGTCCGGGAGTTCGGGCTCACCGGCCCCCGCCCAGCAGATCAGAACCTGGCCGGCGGGCAATGGGTGCCGTTGCCCGGAGGTATGGATGTCCGGCTGGTCCGCCGCGTCGTTGTGGCGGTTACCTGTCTCCAAGGCCGGAGTTTCCATGCGGTATTGCAGGGCAATCATGCCGGGATGCCGGGCCAGTTCCCTGCGGGCCCGCACACCGGGGTGGAACGTTGCCAGTGTCAGCAGCATCAGCCGCGGGATGATCACATAGGTGATCCACACCATGGCAACAAACGGCCACCAGCGGCCCCATAACGCGGGGTTGGTAGCGCCTTCATTGTCACTGCGGAAGAATCGGGTCGCCTCCACCAGCTCCCGGTCGGGGAACGCTGCCGGCCACAGGCTCTGCCAGGGTGCAGCCACGGTTGCCAGTAACTGATAATAGCGATCAGTGCCCGTATCGAGGGTTGTGCTCCAGCCGAAGGCAAGATCCTGCACCACCACAAGTACCAGCAAAGTGAGCAGCCCCGCCAGACCGAACATCAGTCCGCCGGTGTGTGCGGCGCGGGCCATCAGCATGGGCTGAAGTGGCCGGAGGGCGCCGGCAGGGCTGGCCCTCATCAACTTTTTTAACAGCCAGTGCCAGGGCTGCCAGCCGGCAAAAGCCTGGGCTGTGGTGATAACAGCCAGCAGGCACTGGAGCAGTACGAACGCCAGAATGACCGTCAGGTTGATTCTCTGGCCGCCTTCATAGAACAGCAGCCCCAGCATGGTCATTGCGCCGGTGATCAGGCCTGCCAGGGCAAAACCTGTGGTCAGGCGCCGCCATTGGCGCAAAGGGTCTTCTGCCGGCAGCGGTGCGCGCAGTCGACGAACGTGTTCCAGCCAGAGTTGCGGGGTGGGAGACAGGCCCCTGTCGCGGCAGTCCAGGGCAAAACGACGATCCCGCCGGTGCAGGAATGCCGGCGACTGGTCGCTGTCGCGCTTCACCTGGCTGTCAAACTCCAGTAATTGTCGGATCCCGCTGTCTGGCATTGATTGTCCTGTGAACTGGGCGGTGAGAACCTTCCCGGAATGCTAGGATAAGGGTATCTCATAACTCGGTGCCAGACATACCATGACCAACCACCTCATGAACCTGCGTCACGTTCCCGATGACGAAGCGGAGGAAATCCGTGAGTTGTTCGAGGCCCATGAAGTGCCCTATTACGAAACCCCTCCCAGCCGTTGGGGTATCAGTATGGGTGGTTTCTGGGTCCACGATGACGATGAGGCCCGGCGGGCCAGGGAGCTGCTGGAACATTACCAGCGGGAGCGCCTGCAGCGCCAACGGGAGGCTTACGAGAAGGATCTGGAGGAAGGGCGTACAGGTGGATTCTGGTACCGGTTGCGCCAGAAACCGGTCACCACCTTTGCGGCATGCCTTGCCATTCTGGTCATCCTGGTGCTGACTGTGGCGCCTTTTATCACCCTCTAGTCAGTGTCTGACCTGGCTGTTTCGCCAGCGGGCCGGGTGTGCCGGGCCAGAAAGTCCGAGGCCTTTTCCACTGCATCACCGGCAGTGAGGAAACTGGTGACATGACCCCGCAGATGCATCAGGTACAGTTCGCTCTCGACGCCATGATCCGCCAGACGTGCCCGGAAATCTTCTGCCTGGCGGGCAGGGACCAGCATGTCCTGGGCACCATGAAACAGGAAAAACGGCGGTGCGCTGGCGGTGATGTGAGTAATCGGTGAAGCGGCCTGATAGACACCGGGAATATCTTTTTGTTCGCCACCGAGGAACTGGCGAATCAATTTTCCGGAACCGAAGGTACGGAGGTCGCCCGGCAGTCCACCTGCAACCACGGCCACGGGTCTGGCATGGTCGCCACCATGGGGTTGATTCAGGGGGTGCCTGGAATCAGCAACCAGGGCCATCAGGCTGACCAGATGGGCCCCGGAGGAAAACCCGAGCGCACTGATGGCACTCCGGTTCAGATTGTAGCTGTCAGCTTTTTCATGAAGCCAGTTCATCGCTACCTGAAGATCGTATAATTGGGCCGGGAAGGTATGTTCCGGTGCAAACCGGTAGTCGATGTTCATTACCGCAAAGCCCCGGCTGGCAAGATGTTCGGCGATCCAGGCCATATCTTCCCGCGAGCGTCTTTCCCAGCCACCCCCGTGAACCAGGAGTACGGCGGGCACGGAACGGCTCCTGTCGGGGAGGTAGATGTCAGCTTGCAACTCTTGCGGCCAGTTGTCCGGCGAGAAGGTGATATCCATGCGGGTACTGAAGCTGGTTTCCGGCTCCGGTGCGGTCTGTTCCGGCGCGTTCTGGTGAGACGCGCAGGCGGTCAGCAGGGCACTGGCAACAATGGCCAGCAGACGTGAGGGATGCATCAGTTCTCCGTCGATTCATTCGGTAACAGACACTGATACGGCAGCAACACGCTCGCGGATGCCTTGCAGTATTCAGCAGTGAGCCATGTTTTGCCGTTGCTGTGCGGCAGCACCAGTCCATGAATGTCCGGAAATTAAGACAGTGTCCGGGCATCGGGACATATGCTCGATATGGCCCCGGAGCGAGGCGGAATCCACTTTTTTATTCTTTTTCTTGTCCCGGGTGTCCGGTAATCCGGAAAAACTTGTTTCAGATTGTCGGGCTGCTTTTAAAATATATTTTTTATCAATGGTTTGCCTTATTGGCACAGGATACGCATGGATGTAGCTGTGGTGCCTGGCGTGTCTCTTGTGCGCCGGGTTCCCGTGTCTAACAAAAACAACAGGGAATAATCATGAAAACACTACTGCAATGCACGTTGATCGGCGCAGTGACGTTAACAGGTACTGCGTGCAAGACACCCTTCAACCAGCTCCCGGATTTCGTCCAGGACGAAGTCTTTTCAACTCAATACGATGGCGTAACCAACGACCTTCTGACCGGTGGGCTTGGCGCCAGTGGTCTTGCCAGTGCAACAGCACCAACGTTCGACGATCCCCTGAACCCCACATCCGAAGAGCTGCGGACACTGGCTATCTACAACAATTATCGCGCCCTGGTGGATACCGTTCCCGGTGGCGGCTACGGTGAGTTCTTCGGGCCCCAGCTAGGCAACGGTGGTGAAGGCCTGATTCCGGGAGAAGAGCACCTGGCCTATATGTCCGTCGAGGGTAGTGATATACCCGTTACCGTGATGGTTCAGGTGCCGGACAGTTTTGATCCCAAACAGGCTTGCATGATTACAGCACCGTCATCCGGCTCCAGGGGAATCTATGGTGCTATTGGTACTGCGGGGGAATGGGGCCTGAAGAAAGGCTGTGCCGTCGTATATACCGACAAGGGTTCGGGCACCGGCTCCCATAATCTGGCCAGCGATTCCGCCCAGCGCATCGACGGAACCCTGACTCAGGCCGATGAGCCAGTGCAGTTCCGTGCGGATCTGAGCGATGGGGCGCGGGCGGATTTCGACGCCGCCTGGCCGGATCGGTTTGCTTACAAACACGCGCACTCGAAAGCCAATCCCGAGGCCGACTGGGGCCGGCATGTGTTGCAGTCAATTGAGTTCGGTTTCTACGTGCTCAACGAGAAGTTCGGTCAGGAAACCGGCAACGGTCGCATAGTGACAAAAGTGAAGCCGAAGAACACTCTGGTGATCGCCTCCAGTGTTTCCAACGGTGGCGGTGCTTCTGTCCGTGCCGCGGAGCTGGACGATAGCGGTTTGATTGACGGTGTCGCGGTGTCGGAGCCCAACGTCAACCCAAAGGTGGACACCAGCTTCACGATTCGTCAGGGCGATGGCCCCGAGCTTGCTGAGCACAGTCGCAGCCTGCTGGATTACACGACCGCTCTGGCGGTGTACCAGGGGTGTGCCAATATTGCTCCCGAGGTTCGGGATGAGGCTCCGATGAATGCAGCGTTCAATGATTTCACTGTTGCCGAAAATATTTGTAACTCTCTGGCTAACAAGGGCCTGATCACCGGTGCCACCGTTGAAGACCGTGCTTCCGATGCCCTGCGCGCACTGGAAGAGGAGTTTGGCATACAGCCGGAACAGAACCTGTTGGCTCCGGTTCACTTTGGCCTGGCCGTTGCCCAGAGCATTTCCATGACCTATGCCAACGCTTATGGCCGGGCGGGCGTCGAAGACCGGCTTTGTGGTATCAGCCTGGCTGCAACCGACGACACAGGTGCTGTCACGCAGTTGTCTGGTGCTCAGGAAGCCGCCCTGTTTTCGGCGAGTAATGGTATTCCGCCCAGTGCGAATGTGAACCTGGTGTATGACGGGGCCGAAGGGCAGCCTGTTAATCTGGCACTGAGCGCATCTCCCAGTACCAGCCAAGCGGATTATGGACTGGATGCATTGTTGTGTCTCAGGAGCCTTGCTGTCGGGGCTGATGCTGTTACCGGTGCGCCGCTGTCGGAGGATGCTACCGGGGTAGCGGACCGGATCGCTGATGGCATTGAGCAGATCCGCGCTTCAGGCAATCTGCAAGGCAAACCTGCGGTCTTTGTGACCGGTCGTGCTGACGCCATACTGCCGATCAATCACACCTCGCGCCCCTATTTCGGGCTTAACCGCAGAGTTGAGGGTGACGCCAGTAAGCTTCGCTATTACGAAATTCTCAATGCCCACCATCTGGATGTGCTCAACGGTTTCCCCGGTGTGCCAGAGCGCTACATACCCCTGCATCACTACTACTTTGAGGCTCTGGACCTGGTCTGGGGTGCGCTTGACGACGGCGAATCCCTGCCGCCGAGTCAGGTGGTCAGAACCATCCCCAGGGGTGACGGTGCCCCGGCACTGTCAGATGCCAATCTCCCTGCCATTGCAAACACTCCTGACAAGGAAGACAGGATCGTGTTTGTAGACGACCAGGTGCGGATTCCGGACTGAATCCCGTTTGCCCCGTTCGCGGGGCAACCATATACTTTGACGAGCGCTACCCGGCACTGGCCGGGTAGCGACAGGGTATAACCATGCAAGACACTCTTACCAGTGGTACGCAGTTCATGACACAGCTTTTCACCAAGAATAATAAAAGCGGGCTGACGCGGGACCTGATTGAAGCCCTGTTCCCCATGTTTGAGCAGGCCAGCGCCGGAGCCATTGTTGTCGATCTTGACTGCAGGATTACCTGGATCAATGCCAGCTATGCCACCTTGCTTGGCGTGTCTGACCCGGCAGCAGTGATCGGCAAACCCATTCGCCAGGTGATTCCCCACACCCGCATGCCGGAGGTGGTGGATACGGGACGCCCGCTGTTGCTGGATATCATGGAACATCAGAAGCAACAGTTGGTGGTTACCCGGCTGCCTTTTTTTGATGATGCCGGTGCTGTTGTCGGGGCGGTTGCCTTCGTTCTCTATGACGACCTTCAGCCACTGACGCCATTGGTCAGCAAATACCGGCGCCTGCATCAGGATCTGGTTGCGGCCCGCCAGGCCTTGGCCAAAAAGGCGCGCGGCACGCGTTACAGCCTGGGCGACTTTGTCGGAGCCAGCCCGGCAGCTCTGGAGGTCAAGCGCAGGGCTCGTCTGGCAGCGGGGCGGGACATGCCTGTGCTGATTCTCGGCGAAACCGGTACCGGCAAAGAGGTGCTTGCCCAGGCGATCCACTCGGTGTCCGGTCGGGCGGAGCGACCTTTCGTGGGTGTAAATGTGGCCGCCATACCGGAAAACCTGCTGGAGGCTGAATTTTTTGGAGTGGCTCCCGGAGCCTATACCGGCGCTGACCGTCGCACGCGGGATGGAAAGTTCCAGCTCGCTAATACCGGTACCCTGTTCCTGGATGAGGTTGGCGACATGCCGCTGGCACTGCAGGCCAAGCTGTTGCGGGCCCTGCAGGAAGGGGAAATTGAACCACTGGGGTCCAACAAGGTGATGTCGGTGGATGTGCGTGTGATTGCAGCCACCAGCCGTAATCTCGAGGCCATGATGGCGGAAGGAAGCTTCCGCTCGGATCTTTATTATCGCCTGAATGTACTGGAAATACCGATTCCGCCACTACGGGATCGTATGCCGGACCTGGGTGTTCTGTGCGAGGCTATTCTGGAAGATATCTGTGAAGGTCTCGAGATGCGGGGTGAGATCACGGATGCCGCCATTGCAGCCCTTTCCAGTTACGACTGGCCAGGTAATATCCGTGAGCTGCGTAATGTGCTTGAGCGGGCACTCACCATGGGCGAGGACTCAGGCATTCTGGACTCCGATGCCATTTTCAAGGTGCTGCCCCGCACCGGTAACCGTGTTCAGGCTTCGTCCATTGCCCAGCCCGTTCGTCCCCTTGCCCAGGTACTGGCTGAAGCCGAATCCCACGCCATCGAAGCAGCACTGGTGGCAAGCAGAGGAAACCGCACCCGCGCCGCCCGGATACTGGGGATATCCCGCTCTGTATTGTATGAGAAGCTTTCCAGAATGTCCTGAATTCAGGACACCTGTCTCAATATCCGTACAAACCCCTACCACCTTTGTCTATAAATGTCTTTTTTTCCGGACACTCTTCTATACGCCATTTTGGTCTACAATCATAGAAGGCTGATTTAAGGCACTTTTCAGGCGCTGGCACAGTGTCTGCTATAACAATCAGTGCAGGATGTCAGAACAACCGAGATAACAAAACTGACACCAACGTTGGACCCACCGATAAGTCCGTTTTGTTACCTGCGGGATCTGGCTGAATTTCAGACCCGGTCTGTTGAGGTTGAACCCGGCAGTCCGATCACAACAACAAGAAGGATCATCTTCATGTCGATCAAACACAAAATTTCACGTCTGAGCTTTGGCGTTGCAGCAGCAGCGTTTATTTCGGGCAGCATGATCAGCACCAACGTGGCAGCGGAAAAGATTCGCTGGCAGGTTCCGCTGGCATTTCCTTCCCATCTGGTCGGCCTGACCACACCGGTTAAACACCTTTCCGAAAGTCTCAAGGCTATTTCCGGTGGAGAGGTCGAGCTTCGCTACTACGAACCGGGTGAGCTGGTTCCGGCGTTTGAAATCATGGACTCCGTCAGTGAAGGCAAATACCCCGCAGGTTACACCTGGGTGGGCTATGACCAGGGTACAATTCCTGCGTTGCCACTGTATTCCGGTGCTCCCTTCAACATGGAACCCCCTGCCTATCTGGCGTGGTATTACGAAGGTGAAGGCAAGGAGCTGCTGGAGGAAATCTACGACGAGCGCAATATCCACCCGATGCTCTGCAGCATCATTGGTCCCGAGGGCGCGGGCTGGTTCGCAGACCCGATCGAGAGCCTGGATGACTTTGACGGACTGAAGATCCGCTTTGCCGGTATTGGTGGCAAGGTTCTTGAGGAGCTGGGCGCTTCGGTGACCATGATTCCGGGTGGCGAGCTTTACCAGTCCCTGGAGCGTGGCACCATTGATGCAACCGAGTTCTCGCAGCCCGCCATCGACAAGATGCTGGGCCTGGACCAGATCATCAAGAACTACATCATGCCGGGTTGGCACCAGACTCTGACCACCTCGCACCTGCTGGTCAACAAAGACGTCTGGAACGATCTTGAGCCGCAAAGCCGTGCCCTGATTGAAATGGGTTGCGAATCAGCCACCCTCAAGGGTCTTGCTGAAAGCGAATTTGCCCAGCCTACAGCTCTGCGTGACTATGAGAGTGAAGGTGTGAACGCGCAAACCCTGCCTGAGCCGGTTCTGCGCGAGCTTGAGAAAGCCACCAACAAGGTGCTGGACGAAATCGCTGAAGAGGACGAGATGTTCGATCGCGTACTCACCAGTCAGCGTGAGTTCATGGAGCACCACTCCATCTGGCACAACAAAGGCTACCTGCCACGGGATTTCTATCAGTACGACTGATCTGAGCCCGATAGTGTAAGACAGGCACCGCCGCGGCGGTGCCTGTTGTCCCATCCCGTTTTGTATCCGAGGTTCCCGTGACTGAAAAGCACGATTCCCCCGAAGCAGCCGTGCCAAATCCGGTAGCTGAGCCATTGCCCTACAACCGCCTGTCCTGGAAGCTTGATCGGTTTGTGGTCTCCATTGGCAAAGTCAGTTCCTGGCTCTGGATCGGTGTTCTGCTGGTCGTACTGGCGAATGTTTTCGCCCGCTTTATCCTCAATGCCGGTTCCGTGGCCCTGGAAGAGATGTCGTGGCATCTTTTTGGCGCTGCGATGATGCTGACACTCAGCTATGCCGTGGTAAGGGATGACCATGTCCGGGTCGATGTGCTGCACGAAAAGTTTTCCTTGAAAACGCAGGCCACGATTGAGCTTGTGGGGCTGCTGTTTCTTGCATTGCCGATCATCTATCTGATGATTGATGTACTGATTCCTTACGCCTACAAGGCCTTTGAGCTCGATGAACGTTCCCAGGCGCCGAGCGGGCTACCTTATCGATTCATCTTCAAAAGCGTGTTGCCCCTGTCGCTGATACTGGTCTGGATCGCTCTGTTCTCCCGTGGTCTGCGCTGTTGCACGCTGTTGTTCCGCTTCCCGCGGGAAATCCAAATTCCTCGTGATGACCGCAATGGCGGCCATCCGAATCCCTGATCAAGAGGCAAAGACGTCATGGGTCTGGAAGAAATTCTTGTAATCGCCATGTTTGCCAGCTTTATGCTGCTGTTACTGCTGGGTTTTCCGGTGGCATGGTCGCTGGCCGGTATTGGCCTCATCTTTGGGGTAACAGGTTTTGTTCTCGTTGAATATTTCGACGCTGATATCTGGTTTACCTGGAACGGCACGATCGGTGCCCTGGACTCCCGTATCTACGGGATCGTCGCCAATGAACTGATGGTGGCGCTGCCGCTTTTCATATTCATGGGTATCATGCTGGACCGCTCCGGCATTGCTGAAAAGCTTATGCACAGCCTGGTTCGGGTGCTGGGCCCGTTGCGGGGTGGCTATGCCGTTACCGTGGTGATTGTCGGTGTGTTACTGGCCGCGTCTACCGGCATTGTCGGCGCATCCGTAGTATTGCTTGGCATGCTGTCACTGGGGCCGATGATGCAGGCCAACTATAGCAAGCCGCTGGCTGTGGGCACGGCGTGTTCGGTCGGTACACTGGGAATTCTGGTGCCGCCCAGTATCATGCTGGTGCTGATGGCGGACCGGCTTGGCACGTCCGACGCATCGGTTGGCAAGCTGTTCATGGGCGCCCTGATTCCCGGTGTGATGCTGGGCGTCATGTACATTCTCTATATTCTGATCGCGTCTTTTATCAAGAAAGATCTGGCACCTGCGCCAAAAAACCGCGAACCACTGACAGGCCGGGCGATTCTGGATGTTTTGATTGCCGTAGTGCCCCCCATGGCGTTGATCATGGCGGTCCTTGGTTCTATTTTCTTCGGTATCGCCACCACCACCGAGGCGTCCGCCGTGGGTGCCGCCGGGGCAATGCTGATGGCGGTTGCCAGCAAGCGGCTTAATATTGAAGTACTGAAAGATTCGCTCTATCAGACCAGCCGCACTACCGCCTTTATCTTCGGGATTTTCATCGGGGCGACAGTGTTTGCCGCAGTGCTGAGAGGCCTGGGCGGCGATGACGTCATCAGGGATGCCATCAATGGCCTGCCGTTTGGTACGACGGGTGTATTGCTGACAATTCTTTTTATTACCTTCCTGCTGGGCTTCTTCCTCGACTGGGTGGAGATCACACTCATCATTCTGCCTCTGGTAGCACCGGTGATATTTTCCATGGGCGTGGAACCGGTTTGGTTCGCCATCATGTTTGCGATGTGCCTGCAGACATCCTTCCTGACGCCACCGGTGGGATTCTCGCTGTTCTACATCAAGGGTGTGTGCCCGCCAGGAATTACAACCCGGCATATCTACCTCGGAGTGTTGCCATTTATTTGCCTGCAATTATTGGGGCTGGCCCTCGTGTTCTGGTTTGAACCCCTTGCCACCTGGCTGCCGAACGAGGTGTACGGTGGGCCGTAACAACGGGCCACCGGAGTAGCCTGCCTTGCAGGCCGGAATTGAATTGTTTCGCCCGGCCTGCTTTTCAACACTGATTTGATACAACAAAAAGGAGATGACGCCATGCGTCTCAAAGACCAAGTTGCGCTTATAACCGGAGCCGGCCGAGGCATTGGCCGAGCGGTTGCAGAGCATTACGCCCGCGAGGGAGCGAAAGTAGCTGTCGCCGATCTTGATCTGGCCGGTGCCCAGCAGGTTGTCGATGCCATAGAGGCCAGTGGCGGGTCTGCAATGGCTTTGGCCATGGATGTGACCGATGAAAAGGCCGTGGATGACGGGGTGGCTGCCATTGTTGAGCGCTGGGGCGGACTGGATATTGCCCTGGCCAACGCGGGGATTCAGCACATAGATCCTGTCCACAAACTGTCTTTCAGTAACTGGAGCAAGGTCATGAGTGTGCATCTGGACGGCGCTTTTCTGGTCACCCGGGCCGCTCTCAATCAGATGTATGCCGGCAACGGTGGTACCATGCTTTATATGGGCTCTGTCCACTCCCTGGAAGCCTCTCCGCTGAAAGCGCCCTACGTGGCAGCGAAGCATGGCATGCTAGGCCTCTGCCGGGCGGTGGCGAAAGAGGGGGCGGAGCACGGCGTGCGCAGTAACATTATCTGCCCCGGTTTCGTTCGGACACCATTGGTGGATAAGCAGATTCCCGAGCAGGCGAAGGAGCTGGGTATTTCCGAGGAAGAGGTGATCAGCAAGGTGATGCTGAAGAACACCGTGGACGGTAAATTCACTACCCTAGAAGACGTTGCCGAACTGGCAGTGCATCTGGCAGCCTTCCCTTCCGCCGCCATGACCGGCCAGTCCATTGTGGTCAGCCACGGCTGGCATATGCAATAAGCAACAGGAGAGACGGATGAGCAAAACAGAACAATCACCGGTGGTCTGGTCTCCCTCGGAAGACACCCTGAAAAATTGCCAGATGGGCCGGTTCCAGGGCTGGCTGGAGCAGCAGGGTTTTGGCCCGTTTGCCGATTATCATGCCCTGCACCAGTGGTCGATAGATGAGCTGGAGACATTCTGGCAGAAAGTCTGGGACTACTGCGGGCTGGTCTGTGACACGCCTGCTGATGAGGTCTTGGGCAAGCGTGACATGCCGGGTGCGGAATGGTTCCCGGGCATGAAGCTGAACTTCGCCCGCAACCTGCTGCGGCTGGCAGAAGGTGAACATGCCGATCGCGAAGCCGTGGTCGCCTACTGCGAAACCCGTCCTGTCCAACGTAGGACTTATGCACAGCTGAAAGCCGATACCGGTGCCCTGGAGGCTTTCCTGCGCAACAAAGGTATTCAGCAGGGTGACCGTGTTGCTGGTGTGGTTACCAACGGCTACGAGGCGCTTGTGGGCATGCTGGCCGCCACCAGTCTTGGTGCTATCTGGAGCTCCGCATCCCCGGATTTCGGTATCGGTGCCATTCTCGATCGTTTTGGCCAGATCGAACCGGCGGCGCTGATTGTAGTCAATGGTTACGGCTATGGCGGCAAGGTTTTCCAGCGCCAGGACGATTTCGCCGGCCTGATCGACGGCCTGCCAACCCTGCGCTGCGTGGTCAGCATCGAACAGCTCCCGGGCGAGTGCGCCGTAGCCGGTGACAAAGTAACCCACTGGGACGATGCGCTTGCCGAAGGACAGGGTCAGGCGCCCTCTTTCACCCCGCTGCCGCCGGATCACCCGGTTTATATCCTCTATTCTTCCGGCACCACCGGCAAACCCAAGTGCATTATGCATGGTAATGCCGGTCTGCTGGTCAACCATGCCAAGGAACTGATGCTTCACGGGGATGTGGGCCCGGAGGATCGTTTCCTCTACTTCACCACTTGCGGCTGGATGATGTGGAACTGGCAGGCCTCCGCCCTGCTCACCGGCGCTGCCGTGATCACTGTAGATGGCTCCCCCGGTTACCCGGACCTGAGCTTCCTGTGGCAGGTGGTGGCTGACGAGAAAGTCACCCATTATGGCACCAGCGCCCGCTTCATCGCCGGTTGCCGCAAGGCCGAACTGGCACCGGCAAAAACGCTGGACCTGAGTGCTTTGCGGGTTGTCTTCTCCACCGGCTCACCGCTGCTGCCGGAAGACTACGACTGGGTCTACAGCGACGGCGCCCCCGAAGTACTGCTTGGTTCCATCGCCGGCGGTACGGATATCTGTGGTTGCTTCGTGGGCTCTGCACCGTTGCTGCCAGTGCGCCGCGGCGAAATCCAGTGCCGCTTCCTGGGTGTTGATGCTGTGGCCTATGGTGACGATGGCAGGCCCGTCAGCCATGGCCGTGGTGAGCTGGTGTGCCGCCAGCCCCTGCCCTCCATGCCGGTATGCTTCTGGGACGATCCCGACAACCAACGCTACAAAGACGCCTACTTCACCACCTTCCCCGGTGTCTGGGCCCACGGCGACTTCATCGAATTCACCGAACACGGTGGCGCCGTCATCTACGGTCGCTCTGATGCCACGTTGAACCCCGGTGGTGTAAGAATCGGCACTGCCGAAATCTACCGCCAGGTGGAAACCGTGGCCGAGGTGAAAGATAGTCTCGTGGTTGGCCGTCAGATTGAAGGCGATGTGGAAGTGGTGTTGCTGGTTGTCCCGGCAGAGGGCGAAGCCCTGACCGACGACCTGAAGAAAAACCTCAGAACACGCATCCGCCAGGGCGCCAGTCCCCGTCATGTGCCCAGGCACATCATCGAGGTACCGGATATTCCGTACACCCGGAGTGGGAAGAAGGTTGAGCTGGCGGTGGCCCGCCTTATTAACGGCTCAAAGAAAGCAGACAACCGCGATGCCCTGGGCAATCCAGAGGCACTGGACGGGATTCGTGATTGCCTTGAGGGGGCGGGGTTGTTGCCTGAAGGGTGAGGTTGCCGTTGGGTTGGGTGTCGGATTACGCCTGCGGCTAATCCGACCTACGGTTTTTGGCTGGTCCGCCTCCAGCGCGATACTCCCGGCCATTCCCAGTTCAAAATGTCCGAAAGTTTCGTAAATTCCTGTCTTTTCATCGTTCTGTAACGGGTTTTAGCGCACTTTTAGTCTGTTCTTATACTAAGATCGTAACCAGAATTATCAAAAAAATGCTATCTTAGTAGCCCTATCAAAAGTTCCCGAATCAGTCATTGCTCAGGTCGGGCGTTCACAAGACACCTGACCCTGCCATGACCGTCCTGAACTCACCCATTAGCCTGAGGACGAAAATGACATCATCCAAAGCAAAGATCATCTACACCCTGACCGACGAAGCTCCTGCTCTCGCCACCCGGTCACTGCTTCCCATTCTCGAGACCTACGCCAAGCCGGCAGGTATCGAATTTGAAACCAGCGATATTTCCCTGGCAGCCCGCATTCTGGCGTTGTTTCCTGACTACCTGGAAGAAGGCCAGCGGGTTCCTGACGACCTGAAAGAACTGGGCGATTACACCAAGGACCCGGAAGCCAACATCATCAAGCTTCCTAACATCAGCGCGTCTATTCCCCAGCTTCGTGCAGCCATTAACGAACTCAACGAACAAGGGTACAAGCTTCCGGAATACAAGGAAGATCCTCAGACAGACGAAGAAAAAGAAATTCATGCCCGTTATTCCAAAGTACTGGGCAGCGCTGTTAACCCGGTACTGCGGGAAGGCAACTCCGACCGTCGCGCTCCGACCGCGGTCAAAGCCTTTGCCCGCAAGCACCCCCATACCATGGGCGAGTGGAGCCCGGCGTCACGTACCCACGTGGCCCACATGCGTGGTGGCGACTTCTATTCCAACGAGCAGTCGCTGACCCTGGACAAGGCCACCAACGCCCGCATCGTCTTTGAAAACGCCAAGGGTGAGCAGACGGTACTGAAGGGTGAGCTTCCGCTGCAGGAAGGCGAAGTTCTGGACGGCATGTTCATGAGCTGCAAGGCCCTGCGCAAGTTCTTCGATGACTGCATCGAAGACTGCGAGAAGACCGGCGTGATGTTCTCCCTGCACGTCAAGGCCACCATGATGAAGATCTCCCACCCGATCGTATTCGGTCACGCGGTGAAGAT
Organism: Marinobacter sp.; assembly: GCA_046260345.1. GTDB lineage: Bacteria > Pseudomonadota > Gammaproteobacteria > Pseudomonadales > Oleiphilaceae > Marinobacter. The sequence goes on from JBHEPI010000203.1 coordinate 31,284, forward strand.
TTTCTACAAGGAGCTGTTCGACAAGTACGGCGAGCTGTTCGACGAGCTGGGTGTAAACCCCAACAACGGTCTGTCCAGCGTTACCGAGAAGATCAAGCAGCTGCCGGAATCCAAGCAGGAGCAGATTCTGGAAGACCTGCACGCCTGCTACGAGCACCGCCCGGAAATTGCCATGGTGGACTCGGTGAAGGGTATCACCAACCTGCATGTACCCAGTGACGTCATTGTCGATGCCTCCATGCCGGCGATGATCCGTAACTCCGGCAAGATGTGGGCGCGGGACAACAAGCTCAAGGACACCAAGGCGGTCATGCCGGAGAGCACCTACGCCACGATCTACCAGGAAGTGATCAACTTCTGTAAGACCCACGGTGCCTTTGATCCCACTACCATGGGTACCGTGCCCAACGTCGGCCTGATGGCGCAGAAGGCCGAGGAATACGGCTCTCATGACAAGACTTTTGAAATCAAGGAAGACGGTGTTGTTCGCGTCATTGCTGAAGACGGCGCCGTACTGACCGAGCACAAGGTAGAAGAGGGTGATATCTGGCGCGCCTGCCAGACCAAGGACCTGCCGATCCGCGACTGGGTCAAACTGGCGGTCAACCGTGCCCGTGCCACGGGTATGCCGGCTCTGTTCTGGCTGGACGATGAGCGCCCGCACGATGCCGAGCTGATCAAGAAAGTCGAGATGTACCTGAAGGAGCACGACACCGAAGGGCTGGATATTCTCATCAAATCTCCGGTACGTGCCATTCGCTGGACCATGGAACGGCTGATCCGTGGCCTGGATACCATCTCGGTGACCGGCAACGTGCTGCGTGACTACCTTACCGACCTGTTCCCGATCCTGGAGCTGGGTACCAGTGCCAAGATGCTCTCCATCGTGCCGTTGCTCAACGGCGGTGGCCTCTACGAGACCGGTGCCGGCGGTTCCGCACCCAAGCACGTGCAGCAGTTGCTGCAGGAAAACCACCTGCGCTGGGATTCCCTCGGTGAGTTCCTGGCCACGGCGGTGTCCCTGGAAGAACTGGGGGAGAAGCAGAGCAACGAGCGCGCGCGCTTGCTGGGTCTGACTCTGGACAAGGCTACCGAACGGCTGCTGGAGAACAACCAGTCACCGTCGCGCAATACCGGCGAACTGGACAACCGCGGCAGCCATTTCCATCTGGCCCGTTACTGGGCGGAAGAACTGTCGAAGCAGGACAGCGACAAGGATCTGAAAACCTTCTTCGAGAAGCTGGCGAAGCAGCTGGAAGACAACAAGGACAAGATCCTGGAAGAAATGAGCGTGATCCAGGGCCATCCGGCGGACATCGGTGGTTATTACCATCCACCTGCCGACAAGGTCTGCAAGATCATGCAGCCGAGCGAAACCTTCAACAAGATCCTGGCGGACGCCCGGGCCTCTGTGAAGTGATTCGGAATCGGGCAACCGGGCGCTAGCCCTGGTTGCCTGAACGGAAAACCGGACAGCCCGAGGGGCTCTCCGGTTTTTTTCTGCCAGTCAATCAGTCTACGTCTTCGATCCGTTTTCCGGGGTCTGGGTAAAGGTTCGAAGATCCTCCAGAGATAGAGCCCGTGAGTACCAGAAGCCCTGGTAAGCGGAGCACCCGAATTGTTTCAGTAATCGAAATTGCTCGTCGGTTTCCACACCTTCGGCTACCACACTCATTCCCAGTTCCCTGACCATGGAAAGGGTTCCCCTTGTAATGGCAGCATCGCGTTCGTTGGAAACGATGCCGTTTACAAATGTACGATCAATCTTGATTTTGTCTACAGGCATGTCGCGCATGTAGCTGAGGCTCGAGAAACCGGTTCCGAAGTCATCAATGGCCACTTCCATACCCATGCTCCGGATTTCCCGTAACTGTCTGATCACATCTTTCGGGTCATTAAGGAATACGTTCTCGGTGATTTCAACACAGAGCTGGCCGGGCTTAAGCCTGTATTGGTCGTTAAGACGGGCCAGCAGTTCCACCAGGTTGTGGCGATGAAACTGTACCGGTGAGAGGTTGATGGAGATGCTGTCCACGCCGATGTCAGACAGCTCCGCGGCCCTGGCGCAGGCTTCCTTCATTACCCATTCACTGATGGGTAGAATCTGGCCGGTACGCTCAGCCAGCGGAATATACTCGGCCGGTGAAATGTAGCCGCGGTCAGGGTGCTGCCAGCGAATCAGCGCTTCAACCCCGACGATGGCGAGATCGTTATTGAACAGGGGCTGGTAGAAGAGTTCAAACTGGTCCCTGGCCAGTGCCTGCTGGAGTTGCTGGCGTAACGTAACCTCATGTTGGACGCGACGGTCGAGGTTCTGGCTGAACCATTGCCAGTTGTTACCACCAAGCTTTTTGGCTTCGTACATCGCCATGTCCGCTTGCTGAATCAGCCGCATGGAGTTATCAGATGCTGCGGCAAAGGTACTGATGCCAATAGCTGCTGACAGGGTAATCTCTACATCCTCATTCAGAAAAGGCTGCGCGAACTGGTCAAGCAACAGGTCCGCAAGACGGTTAATGGCCTGGCGCTTCTCGGTGCCGGGTACAAGGGCCACAAATTCATCGCCCCCGAATCTTATCAGGGTTGCGTCATCCGGAAGCGCGACCTCGAGTCGCCGTGCTGTCTGGGCCAGTATTTCATCCCCAAAGGCGTGGCCAAGGCTGTCATTAATGGGTTTGAAGCCATCCAGGTCGATGAACAGGGCGTGGGTGGCAAGTTGCCGTTCACATGCCTGTTGACAGATTCCCTGCAGGTGGGATTCCAGGAAAATACGGTTGGGAAGCCCGGTCAGGGAGTCATGACTGGCCTGGAAGGTCAGAACCTCTTCCTGCTGGATGCGGTCGCTGATATCGGTCTGGATGCCGATAAAGTGAGTCACTTCATTGTGTACGTTCCGCACCGGGGCGATATAAAGGTCGTTCCAGAAGCAACTGCCGTCTTTGCGGTAGTTCAGTATAGAGGTGTGGACCTCGCGCAAGTCGGCCAGGCCGGAGCGAATGCTGGCGATGGCTGCGGGGCTGGTGTCCGGGCCCTGAAGCATGCGGCAACTGCGACCAACCATTTCTTCAGAGCGGTAGCCGGTCATCCGTTCAAACGCGGGATTCACATATACCAGCGGGAACTCGGGCATAGCGGCATCGGCAATCGTAACACCGTTTGAAGAAGCCTCTACGCTGCGCTCCAGTATACGCAGGCGGGCTTCTGTCTGGCGCTCCCGGGTCCGGTCCCTGGCCTGCCCGTGGACACCGGTTACACGGCCGTTGACGATGATGGGAATGTTTAGAATATCCAGTTGCAGGATCTCGCCGTGCATATTCTGAATGCGGATTTCGTAGCGCTGGTGCTGTCCGGCCAGGGTCGCCTCAAAATGGCGTCGGGTGCGCTCCAGATCGTCCGCCACAATGAGCATTTCATAATGCTGACCAACGATATCCTCTTCCACCGTGCTGATAAGATTACAACCAGCCTGGTTGATCTGCACGAACTCCCCCGCGGGGCTCAGTGTAAAAACCGCATCGGGATTATAAATGAACAGCGAACGATAATGTTGTTCGTTGTCGTCCTGCGAATGTAATTCGGGCACCGTTGTCCTCTTCGGCTGTTGGCGGCGTAACCTTTCGAAATCTGCGGTTAACCATACATTAGGCCAGATAATGACAAATAGCATCCTTGCAGGGTTAAGCCCTGTTGCGTGAGCGTAATCAATTGCAACAAACACTCGACTCAGTGGCACTCAGTGACTAACTTCAGGATATGCCGAAAGCTTTTTTGGTTCCTTGGGGGGTGCGAGCCATCAGGGATATAGCAGAAACCCGGGGATATGGTCTGAATGGACAAACTTAAAGGACGCCATACACCACTGCGACGCTCGTTGTGGGTAGTTGGTGTTTATCTGCTGGCCGGATGGCTGTGGATTACTTTTTCGGATTATCTGGCAGGGCAATGGTTTCCGGAGCCGGAAGCGTTGAGCCGAGTGCAGACGTACAAAGGCACACTGTTCGTTCTGGTGACGGCACTGGTGCTGTTTCTGGCGTTGATGCGGCAATTCAGCCGGGACCGGACCCTGTTGTCGCTGCACCACCACCAGCGGGAAGAAATCCGGGAGCTCAACCAGTTTCGTGAAAGCGTGATTGAGCGGGCCAACGTCTGGATCAATGTACTGGATCCCATAGGGCGGGTTCTGCTCTGGAATACCGCTGCGGAAGAGATAAGCGGCTACCGGCGTGACGAGGCTCTGGGATCTGACCAGATCTGGCAGTGGCTTTACCCGGACGCCGATGAACGGGCAAGAATCCGTGACCGGGCCAAGGAGATATTGCAGGATGAGGGCGAGGTGGTCGGCTACGAAACCTGTATCACCACCCGCGATGGTCGCGAACGACGGATATCCTGGAATTCCCGCAGCCTTCGGGATGAAGACGGCAGAATAGTAGGCTCTATTGCCATTGGTCATGACGTAACCGATATCCGCGAGGCAGAGATCACTATTCGCCAGCGTGAACGGCAGTTGTCCACGCTTATGGATAATCTGCCCGGCATGGCTTATCGCTGCCTTTATGACGAGTACTGGACCATGCTGTTCGTGTCCAGCGGTTGCCGTGACCTGACCGGGTACGAGCCGGAGGAACTGGTGAATAACCAGCGGGTCAGCTATGCCGAGCTGATTGCTGATGACAGCAATGAAGATATCCTCAGGGCTGTTGAATCGGCGATCGGTTACGCTGAACCCTTCTCCATTGAGTACCCGATGATTCGCAAGGACGGCCAACGTATCTGGGTATGGGAGCGGGGAAGAGCCGTCGAGGGCAACGGGGGTATGGTGCTCGAGGGAATCATTCTGGACATTTCTGATCGTAAGGCGCTTGAGGACGAGTTGTCCGACCTGGCCACCCGGGACCCACTGACCGGCCTGTTTAACCGCCGCGAGATGACTCGGTTACTGGATGAAGAAATTGCCCGGGCCAAACGCTATGGCCGTGCTTTGTCACTGTTGTGGATCGATTTTGATCAATTCAAGGCAATTAACGATGAGCATGGCCATGCGGCCGGGGATTCCGTGTTGAAAGCCACCAGTGCGCTACTGGCAGACAGTGTTCGCAGTGTTGATGTGATGGGTCGTTTCGGGGGAGAGGAATTTGTTGTTCTGCTGCCTGAGATGGATCGCTCCGAGGCAAGCGAAACGGCTGAGCGGCTGCGCCGCTTGATCAGTGAAACGCCCCAGCCCCTGGGCGGCGGCAGCACAGTGCCGTTGACCATCAGTATAGGCGTGTCGGTGTTCCCGGATAATGGTACCGACTCCCAGGCCCTTTGTGCTGCAGCCGACAGGGCGATGTATCAGGCCAAATCGAGTGGTCGAAACCGGGTGGCTCTGGCACCTCTGGCTCAACAAGCCCATAATTCGTAAGTAAATAACATAACCAGAGGTTAAGCGATGAACCGACTTGCCCGCAGTGCCCTTCATACCTGTGCTGTCCCGGACGATCTGGCGTCTGTTACCTGCCGCGACATGGAGGGTGAGAAACCGGAACGGGCGGGAGTGAGCCCGGAGATCGTTGAGGACATCTGGCGCAGCGTCGAGAGACTTTATCGCACCGGAGTGCATCCGGGGTTGCAGTTGTCCGTCCGGCACAGGGGCGAACAGATACTGCACCGTGCGATCGGTCATGCCACAGGTAATGGTCCCGGTGATGGTCCCAATGCCATAAAGGTACCCATGACCACGGACACACCCATCTGTTATTTCTCGGCCTCCAAGGCAGTGACAGCTTTACTGATGCATATCCTTGCAGAACAGGGGCTGGTGAACCTGATGGACCCTGTGTCCTACTACTGCCCGGAGTTTGCCGGCGGCGGTAAACGCACCATCACGGTTCACCAGATTCTCTCCCACCGGGGCGGTATTCCGGCGATTCCCCGGGAGACCCCAATCGATGTGCTCTGGAACAAGGACGAGATCTGGCGATTATTATGTGAGGCGAAACCGGTGGAAGTGGATGGCGCCAAGGTGGCTTACCATGCCATTACCGGAGGCTTCGTGTTGCAGCGGGTACTGGAAAAGGTGACTGGCAACACTATTGAAGCCTTTATCGACCGTTATATCCGCAAGCCCATGGGCATGCGCTGGTTTACCTTCGGCATTGCCCCGGAGCATGTTTCGGAACTGGCGAGCAACTACGCCACCGGCCCGACTCCGCGTTTCCCGGTATCGTGGATCGTTAACCGCGCCCTCGGAGGTGATATTCGCACCGTTGAGCGGGTAGCGAACGATCCACGCTTCCAGGAAGCGGTCATTCCCGCCGGAAACCTGTGTGGAACCGCAGAAGAAATGGGTCGGTTTTTCCAGATGATGCTCAATGGCGGAGTCTGGAATGGTAAGCGGATCTGCAGCGAAATGACGGTGAGGCGGTCTATTCAACAGTTCGGATCACTGCAGATTGACCGCACCATGATGATTCCCATGCGCTTCAGCGCGGGCATGATGCTGGGTGGTAATCCCATGGGGTTGTGGGGGCAGCATAGCCGCTACGCCTTCGGTCATGTGGGGCTGATCAACAAATTGTGCTGGGCCGATGCGGCCAGGGATATTTCGGTCAGTCTGCTGAATACCGGCATGCCGATTGTCGGCCATCACATACCTGCGCTCGCACGCTTTATCTACAGCGTGTGCGACCGGTTCCCGCTGGTTCCCGAGAATCAGAGACCTCTGGTTGCGGCATAACCGGGTTTACATGGTTGCCAGTTGTGCCTCGAGGATACCCAGCACTGATGACAGGATGTCGCGGAAGTCCGTCAGTGTCTGGGTTCTCTGAATCACGTCTTCCCGGTTTTCATCCAGCCGTTCCAGCTTTGGCACCACTCGCCGAATTCCCTCGGTGATCACCTCGTAAGGATAGTGGTGGTCCATGATGCTGAGCTTGTTCATTTCCGCCACTTCCTGGCTGAATATGCTGATAATGTCGTAAAGCATGTCTTTGTGATGAATGGTGCTGGCTTCCCAGTAGGCGTCGTCAAGCAGTTCCAGCAATGAGAGATATTCCCGCAGTGTATCGGCGACGGATGTCTGGTTCATAAATAATCTTCCCGGCCCTTGTGTAATTCTCTGCTCTGAATGGAACTATAGCAGGGGTTTTGCGTGTAATTCCGGAGACGGCGACGTTTCGTAGGACAAATATATGAAACTCTATTCATTTTAATTGAAGTTTGTCCGACAGTTGTGCAGTATTGACCGGGATCATGGACAGCGGGCAGAGCCTGCTAAAGTGTGTGCAGGAGTCGGGAAAGGCTCCGCGAAACAAAAGGATTAATAACCGTTCCGCCAGGGCCTTGAGCCATAACCACAGAATAATGGGCGGAATGGAGGGTTTCGGCGTATTGATCATTAATGCTCAATGGAAGAGGACGATCATGGATAAAAGCCCCCATTCACAGCCCCGGCCAGAGCAGCCCCGCCCGGTGAAGCTCGACCATCACGATAGCGTTCGCTCCCATGTCTGCCAGCAGATCAGTACGGAAGTGGAGCGCCTGGAACGCCGTATCGAAACCCTGCGACTGACCAAAGCCCCCCATGCAGCCATCATGATTTCCACCTATGAACGGATGATTGACCGCAAGAAAGGCTTTCTCAGGAACTGGAACATGAACAACAGCGCCGGTTACTGACGCTGTTCGATGACTTCGGACTGATAAAGAATGGCCTCGTCATCATTCTGCTGGTTGCCACAATGCGCCCGATTCGGGGATGACTCTTCCGTTTCCTTGTCCACATTAATTTGCTCTTCGTCCTTCGAGGTAAAAATCCGCACCTCGGCTTTTTCGTAATTCACCACGACACGGATACAGTCCGGCTCTTCATCATTGATGGTAATTCCTGAAGTTCTGCTCAGCGACAGAGTGTCTTCCTGGTCGCCGACAAATTCCTGTCTCAGCTCCGCATCGCCCAGCTCGCGACCAGTCAGGCTGGTTGATGAAAATTCCGGTTGGTTGTAGCCACTGACTGAAAAATCCGGGCCATTAAAACGGCCACTCCATAAAGCACTACTGACTTCCGGCGGATTGCTGTCTTCGTCTTCAGGTTCCCTGGCGACAAACTGTGCGGCGCGGAAAATCTTGTCCATCCGGGGGTTGCTGGTCCAGTCCAGCAAGGTGTAGACCCAACGCTGGTCAGGCCCTGGCTCATCTCCTTCTTCAATGTCTCCGGTTTCGGTAAAGCGAATCTGCGCGTTCTTGTCCGGTGTATTATATCGTGAACCTTCCCCTTCGGTGATACTGTCTCGCATCAGTCGACGACCCTGATTGAAGTTGTCCACCTGATTGGACGTGATCACCTCGTGCAGAAAATCCAGCGGGTTCCGAGCTTGGGTATAGCGTTTACCATCGTCGCTGGGAGTAAGCCCCATTAGCAGGTTCAGGCGTTCGCGAAGTTGCCTGATAACTTCGGTTGTGTCGTCGTTGCCCTCGTCCTCAGCCGGTTCAATTCCGCGGTAGAAATCGTAGAAAATGGTCCGCGGCAGTACCTCTGGCAGACCGGACTCGTTACGGAGGGTGAAGCTTTCGAAAGACAGGGATACGCTCTCTGCCGGGTTCCGGAAATTGCTGTCGGATGTCGATTCCGGCCCACAACCCGCCAACGTCATTGCAAGCAGGGAAAGGGTAGCGAAAATGCAGGAATGTCTCATTTCATGTGACCCCGAGATGCGTCATCGCAAGTAAAACGCTAAAGTGGTGGCTAAGGTGCCGATTAAAAGCCCGGCCCCTCGCATGACAGCAGACAATAAATCAAATAAAAGGCATCTGCCCTCGCGGAGATCACATTTTGCAGCAATGGCAATGTCACGTCCGATGGCTCAGGACCCTGGTCCTTGCGGTGCTGGCTGTCGTCATCCCGGCTTCGGCCATGGCGCAGGAGCGCTGCCAGGACGGTGAAATCCGGCTGAGCGACGCTACCAACAGTGTGCGGGATCTCGGCAGTTGTATCTGGTATCTGGAAGATCCTGAGCACAAGCTGGGTTTCAGTGACATTCTGGAAGGCAACACGGCGCCGTTTATCCGCCATGAGGGCGGGGTGATGAATTTCGGCTATACCGAGTCCGCCTACTGGACCAGGTTCGATGTGCAGGTGGGTGCTGGCGCTGCGCTCACGGACTGGATCCTGGAGTTGGCCCTGCCGTTGGTGGATGAAGTGGTGCTCTACGTGGTGCAGGATGGTGAACTGGTGGAGCAGCGCCGCGCCGGCTATGAGGGCGACTGGTCCGGGCGTGACCTGGCGGTACCCAACCCGACGTTCCGGCTGTCACTGGAGCCGGGCACGTCAACCCGGATCTATCTGCGGATTACCAATACCAACACCTTCCGCCTGCCGATTACTCTTTGGCACCCCGATGCCTATATCGAAAAAGTATCCGTAGACGAAGCCGTGCGCGGCATCCTGTTGGGCAGCATTCTGGCCATACTTGCCTATAACCTGTTTGTCGCGGTCGCTGTGCGGGAACGCAGCAACATCTATTATGTGCTGTATCTGGTGTCAGCCACGGTGTTTATTGCCACCGAGCAGGTACACGGTATCCAGTTGCTGGAAAACCGACCCGCTCTGCTGAACAAGGAGTACCTGCATTACCAGATCATCATGACCTGGTTCTGGGGCCTGTTGATGGCCCGCTCCCTGCTGGAAACCAGAGAGCGGTCGGCGGATCTGGACAAGGTTATCCAGCTTTGTCTGTACTCCATCGTGGTGACCTTTGTACTTTCCCTGTTCCTGCCCTATCACACGGCGATGGAGTGGATCGTGCTGGCTTCAATTCTGCTCAGTATGATCCTGATTGTAGTCAGTTACCTGTCGTGGCGTTACTACAATCCGGCGGCCCGTTCCTACTTTTTTGCCTGGACACTGGCGTTGGTTGGCTTCGGCATTTATGGCCTGACAGTCATGGGCTATCTGCCGCTGAACATGTTCACTATCTATGCGCCGCAATTCGGGCTGACTGCCCAGATCATCCTTTTTTCCTTCGCCCTGGCAGATCGCATCAAGCAGGTCCAGGGCGAAGCGCTGGGCTGGAGCCAGCGGGCTCTGGCCAACCTGCGCCGGTACCAGTCCCTGTTCGATAACGCCATCGAGGGTGTGTTCCAGATGTCACTGGACCGGCGTTTTGTTACCGCCAACCCTGCCATGGCAAGGTTGATGGGTTACAGCAGCAGCCGGGAACTGTTGGATCAGAATCCGGACGCACTGGAAACCTGTTTTGCCGATGAGCGGGTTCGCCGGTGGGTGATCGGGCAGCTGGAGTCCCGGGGCACAGTCAAAGGCATCGAAGCCCGGTATTACGCCCGTGCGGGAGAAGAGCGATGGGCCACTATTTCCCTCCACACAGCGTACGACAGCGACGGCGAGCCCGCGCATCTTGAAGGTACCTGTATTGATGCCACTGAACGGCACCAGCGCCAGCGCATTGAGCGTGAGCGGGAACAGGAGCGCCTGGAGAAGGAGCTGGCCCGTAATTCCGCCGAAGCCAAAAGCCAGTTCCTGGCGAACATGAGCCATGAAATCCGCACACCGCTGGCGGCGATCATCGGTTACGGCGAGACGTTGCTGGATCCTGACCTGACCGAAAAGGAAAAACACAGCAGCGCGGAAACGGTTGTTCGCAGTGGCCGGCATCTGCTGGATCTGATCAACGATATCCTGGACCACTCCAAAATTGACGCCAACAAGCTGGATGTCGATGTGGTTTCGGTAAACCTGCCGGAACTGCTGGATGAAATCCGGGCTTTTTTTGCCCCGAGAGCCCGGGAAAAAGGGCTGGGCTTCAATGTAATTTGCGAATTCCCGTTGCCGGAGATAATCGCCACAGACCCCACCCGTTTCCGGCAGATCATTATCAATCTGTGTGGGAACGCACTGAAATTCACCGAAAAAGGTTCAATTTCCCTGAATATCCGTTGTGATCGCCAGCATCGCACGCTGGTAGCCAGAGTGGTGGATACTGGTATAGGTATGAAACCGGAGCAGCTGGGCCGGCTGTTTGACCCGTTTGCCCAGGGCAGTGCTGCTATTGCGCGGCAATACGGTGGCACGGGCCTGGGGTTGAGTATTTCCCGGCGGCTGGCGGAATTGCTGGGGGGTGAAATCTCGGTGACGAGCACCTATGGCGAGGGTAGTGAGTTCGAGCTTTCCATTGATACCGGCCCTCTGGACAGCGTCCATTTCCTGCGGGATGCCTCGGAGCTGTCCCAGCGCCGGCGCAGTATTCCCATGGTGGTGGTGCCGCGGCTGTCGGGGCGTATTCTGCTGGTGGAAGACAACGATGTGAATCGTCGCCTGGTGTCTCTGCTGGTAAGCCGGACGGGCGCAGAGCTGGTGCATGTCAGCAATGGCGCGGAAGCTCTGGAGCTCGCCCTGAGGGAGCCGTTCGATCTGATTCTGATGGATATCCAGATGCCGGTTATGAATGGCCGCGATGCAACGGCGGCGATGCGGGAGGCCGGCCTTAATACCCCGGTGATCGCTCTGACAGCGAACGTCATGGCCGAGGATATCGCCGACTATCGCCTCGCAGGCTGCAACGATCACCTGGCCAAACCCATCGACAAGCAGCGATTCTACGAAGTGCTGGCACGCTACCTGGTGGTCAGGCCGGAGAGTGAACAGGGTGGCGCCCACCGCTATTCTGGCACAGTGCTGGTGGCCGAGGACAATGAAGACAATTGCCGGTTGGTAGAGCGTATGTTGCGAGCCCAGGGGCTCGAGGTTATTACCGTTGCCAGTGGTGACCAGGCGGTTCGCAGAGCACTTTCGGACTCGGTGCAGCTGGTGCTGATGGACCGCCACATGCCGGAACTGGACGGGGTAGAGGCAACCCGATTGCTGCGCCAGACGGGCTTCCGGCGCCCGGTGATCGCCTTTACCGCCGGTGATCAGTCCGAGAACGAGGCACTGCTGGACGCGGGCTGCGATGGCGTGCTCAACAAACCTATCGAACGGGATCACCTGCTGGCGACGTTGAATCGTTATCTTGTTGACGCAGACAACGGAGAGAATGCTGCCATCAGTGACGAAGATATTGCCCATCTGGTCGAGCGTTTTCTGGACGGGCTGGAAAACAGAAAGGAAGTGATGGGTGATGCGGCCACTGCTCGCCAGCGGGAGCGCCTGAAAACCGAGGCTCATCAGATAAAGGGTACCGCAGGCGCGATGGGATACCCCGAGATGACGCGCCAGGCAGGTATACTGGAAGCCTTTATGAAGGCCGAACAGCCGGATTGGGACCGGGTTCACAGTGAACTGCAAACCCTCAGTGACATGATCGACATGGCATTACAGGCCCGGAAGATACAGTCATGACAGCCTCCGCCGCCGACAACAGGAAGTACGAGCAATGAGTGAAAACCAGCTGCCTAATGAACAGTATTCCCTGAGCATGATGTACGGTACCTATGCCGATATCCTGTTCGTTCTTTTCCCGTTTCTGGTAATCAGTATGCAGCGGCTGTGGGACGGCCAGCTCTACGAGACGCTGCTGAGACCGGATCTGAGTATCGCTGCCGCAATACTGGCCGGCCTGGCCATCGGCAAGTTCGTACTGGGCCTTGTCAGTAACCGGGATCTTGGGCGCTACAAGGAACGCATTGTCTTCTTCATTGCCCTGACACTGTTTCTGGTGCTCGGGCCGGCCATCATTCTGATGCTCAGTATTACCGGGAATCCTGAAGTGCCCGGTTTTGTGGCTTTCGTGCAACCGGTTCTGCTGATCATTGCCATCTCCCTCTACACGACGGCGGTGAGTATCAGTAATATCCTTACCCGGTCCGGGCCCGATGTTGCCGGCCATGACAGCATGCGCCCAGACAACGGTCAGGAACAGGTGCCGGCTTCTGCAAAGCATGAACCGCTGGCGATTCCCAGGCGAACTGGCAACGAATCGCTTTGAGGCACATGGCAGTGCCAGGGTGTGAAACAGAATCAGGAGACAGGGTATGAGTGATCTGAAAATACTGGTGGTAGAAGATGAACCGGTGATGAGGGAGCGGCTGGTGGAAATGCTTTATAAAGCCGGAGCAACAGCTGTGGTTGAGCGTGAGGATATTGCCGGTGCCAGGACTGCATTCGCCGATGAGAACTTTCAGATCATATTGCTGGACCTGGGGCTTCCCGATGGCAATGGTCACGAGCTGATGGAAGAGTTCAAGGCAAGGAAGAAAGATCAGCATATTGTGCTGGTGACGGCGGATGATTCCATTGACAGTATTCAGAAGGCCATCAGTGCCGGTGCCAACGGTTACGTGGTGAAGCCCTATTCTCAGGAAAAGATCTGTGATGTGGTCAATAACTATGCGATGGTGCATGGCGGCGATGCCGCCATGCTTCAGGGCCTGAACCGCCAGCACTGACGGTTCGGGCCTGAAAGTTCTGGTCAGGCGACCTGCCTTGCGATCCACGAATTGTAACGGGTGGCAAGTGCCCTCACATACCGGGCTTCGGCATCATTCATGTTGCCCAGTACCCCCTTGAAGATCCAGCCCCGTTCATACAGTCCAAGCACACGCTGCTCGTCGTCCAGGTTGACGCGCTGGTTCAGCTTCTTGCAGATCGCATCCAGCAGAGGCAGCTTTTCTGGAGGTCTGATCGGACCCATGCGGCTGCTTGCCGGCTGGTTTGCTGCTTTTGTTGGATGTTTTTTCATGATCGTCTCCTTGTCGTTTTGCGGCTGCAAAAACAAAACCCCGGTGCCGAAGGGCAACCGGGGTCTGGCGGAGAAGCTCGCCCGGTCGCGCCAATGGCTCCCGGGACTGACCGAAAGCCGTTAGGTGTCTTTCACCATGATTTGCGTGCACGCTCCGTTTGCTCGGCGTGTAATGATTTCAATCACTGTATGATCCTGACTATTCCGCATATCTTCTGACTCTTTGCCGGTGTAACGCACCGGGCATTCTGGCTTCGGTACTGATCTCAGTGTATCGCTTACCCGAGGCTTTGCAAGAGGCAAACTGCTTCGGCAAACCCCTACAGACGCCGCCGCGGGAACTGATCATAATTCGTCCCGTCACGTGTTTTACGTTGTGCAATCCTTCGGTGCCCACCCTTACTTGTGGCGTACCGCATGGATCTCTCCTTTATACGCAGCCTACCGGGCTGCGTTTTTTTGTTTGCCCTTCCAGAAACACTCTATGGCGCGATTTGTGCCCCGCCGTGGCCCATTGTGGAAACTCCGTAGCCACTAATTCGTACAGACGCAAGACGGTTTTCTGGCGATAATTCGCACACTAATCAATGTTCATTATTGCCAGACACAGAGGTTGAAACCGAAGAAAATGTCCGACGAAAACGGATCAGCACAAGCCAGATTCCAGAACCATGCCATTGTAGAAGTTGTTTTGCTGTTGGTACTGTTTGCCTATATGGCGCTGGCTCAAAGCAGAATGGTTGGGGATGATTTTTCCTTCACCGTGACAGGAGCCGTTCTGATGGCGCTGGTCACCTACTGGACGCTTAACACTCTGCGGGATGGACTGGAAGTAATCGCAGTGAGAATCGGGCGCCCGAGGCACTGAGCCAACAACCGCGGATTTTGAAGCCAGACAGGTTCTGACAGGTCAGAATTGACGTGACTCGTTGGCGGCAGATTCTGGTCTCAGTGCCAGTAGATGAATGTCTTCCCAGGTTTTATGCAGGATCAGGGCGTCGTTAGCGGCCCGGTGAACAGGCAGCCCAAGGCGCTTTATCACTTGCTGGCGCGACGATGGCCAGAGCCTGACCTGGTCAGCATCCAGTAGTGTGGAAACGGACTCAAGCTGAAATTCCGCACGAATGTTGGCGGCACGGAACAGGCGATGCAGCCAGAAGCTGTCAAATGTCCAGGCATCACAGAACACATGCCCGGAAAGGAGACGGTTGAGGCTGGCTGCGACTTCAGAAACCGGCGTGCCATCCTGTTCCAGGGTCTGCCGTGTAATACCGTGAATCTTTTCCGCACTCTCCGACCAGTCCTGCCACAGCACGTGGGGCTGAATGAGCCAGCTATGCAGGGTGCTGTCAGGTAAGCAGATACCGACTTCAATGGGGTAACTTGCGATCAGGTCAAGACTGGAAGCCTCGAAGTCAATAAATGCTGGGCTGGGTTCGGTTATCATTCCGTCAGATTTTTGTTGGTGAGCCGTGTCATAAGTTTACCCGCCCACTCCCTCAGACGCGAACCCATGATGGCATTCCACTGTTACAATATGTCCACGGATGTTAGTCCACTCATGTTAAACCCCTTTTAAAGGCCCTGTTGGCCTCGGGGCCAGGACCGGAATTCCCTGATGACCGATACCGTTGTTGTGATTTACTCCGGGGGGATGGACTCGTTCACCCTGCTCCATCTTGCCCTTGCTCGTGGCTACAAGGTTCATGCCCTGTCGTTTGACTATGGTCAGCGCCATGTCCGTGAGCTGGATTGTGCGCAGCGTGTCTGCGCCGAACTGGCGATTCCCCACAAGGTTATTGATATCCGTGCCCTTGCCGGCGTGATGGCCGGATCAGCACTGACCGATGATGTGGCGGTTCCGGAAGGCCATTACGAAGAAGAGAGCATGAAAGCCACGGTTGTGCCCAATCGCAACATGATTCTGCTGTCGCTGGCCACCGGTTACGCTGTGACTGCCGGGGCGGGGGCTGTCTGGTATGGCGCCCATGGGGGCGACCATGCCATTTATCCTGACTGCCGTCCGGAGTTTGTGGAGAAAATGGACGCGGTATGCCGGGTGGCCAATTATGAACCGGTTGGTGTCGAGGCACCGTTCATGGGCTCTGACAAGAGCGCCATCCTCGCTGTAGGGGTGAAGCTCGGTCTGGATTACAGCAAGACCTGGACCTGCTACAACGGCCGAGACAAGGCCTGCGGCCGCTGTGGTTCCTGCGTTGAGCGCCTGGAAGCGTTTGCCGGAAACGGACTGACCGACCCGCTGCCTTATGAGGTGAAATACTGATGTATCGGGTAAAGGAGGCCTTTTATACCCTCCAGGGGGAAGGTGCCCAGGCCGGCAGGGCAGCTGTGTTCTGCCGCTTCAGCAAGTGCAATCTCTGGACCGGGCGGGAAAAGGACCGGGCCAGTGCGGTGTGCAATTTTTGCGATACGGATTTCGTGGGTACCGACGGCCAGAACGGAGGACGCTTCGAGTCCGCAGAGGCACTGGCGGCCCATATACGCAATCTCTGGCCCGACGCACCGGGGCTACCCTATGTGGTCTGCACCGGGGGTGAGCCGCTGCTGCAACTGGATGAGAAACTGATTGCCGCCTTCCACCGGGCCGGTTTTGAAGTGGGGGTCGAGACCAACGGAACACTGCCGGCACCAGCGGGAATCGACTGGCTCTGTGTCAGCCCCAAGGCGGATGCACCGGTGGTGCTGAGGCAATGTGATGAACTGAAACTGGTCTATCCACAGCCGCTGGCCTTGCCCGAGCGTTTTACCGACATCCGGGCCAGCCACTATTTCCTGTCACCCATGGCTTCGCCTTCGTCGCCGGATGGCGGGCCTGATCCTATCAAACAGAGCAATACACGAAAGGCCACCGATTACTGTCTGGCCCACCCCCGGTGGCGCCTGACCCTGCAGATGCACAAGATTGTCGGCATCGACTGATCCGTTCAGGCCAGTGCACTGATGGATCCGGGGCCGGCTGCAGTGACCGGTGGCGTGGATTCCCGATGGCGGTACTGGCTGGGACTCTGGCCGGTCCAGCGCTTGAAGGCGCGGGTAAAGTTGGCGGCGTCGGCATAGCCCAGTGCGTCGGCAATCTGGCTCAGGTTCATGGTGGTTTTCTCCAGCAATTCCCCGGCCCGCTCCAGCCTTACCTGGTCAACCAGATGCTGGAAGCTGGCTTCTTCCGCCTGTAACCGGCGCTTCAGGGTTCGTTCGGAGACAAACAGCGTGGCAGCAACCCGCGCCAGTTTGGGTGGAAATGGATGGCTGGTTTCAATCACCCGTCGCACCCGGCAAGCGAAGCCCGCATCCCCGGTGAGCTGTCTCAGTGCCTCCTCACATTGTGCCTGCGAAGTGGCGGCCAGCTGATCGTCGGTAAAACGAATCGGCAGTGCCAGCTGGTGGCTTGGAATCACAATGGCGTCTTCGGTTGCGCCGTAGACCACAGGCACCGGTATCTGCTGGCGGAACCGGTAGAAATACGCCGGTTCCGGGCCATAGCGGTGAATCGACGAACCGGCCACCGGAGTGCCCGTCAATTGGGCGCCCATGGAGGCACACCCGAAGAGCATGGCGTCCATAATAAAGCCCTGAAGTGGTCCCAGGTCGATATCACAGGAGATGGTAAACACTGCCTGGTCGTCATGCTGGCGGCGGCTGACCTTTAAATGGGGAGCCCTGAGGGTCAGATACCGGGTCATCAGGTCAAGGGCTTCATGCAGGGTGCGGCTGCTCATCACGGCTGTTCCCAGGGCGCCGTGAAGTGGTAGCCGCAGTTCCCGCGCCAGCATGATGCCAAGCCCCGGTTCGCCACTCTCGATAATGGCCCGGGTAACAAATTCACTGGCCTGGGACTGGCTCACCCGCAGATCGGTGGATTGCAGACGCACCGGGTCAAGCCCGACGCGCTTTAGCAGCGCTTTCTCGTCAACGCCGATGGTGCGTAACAATTCCGCCAGCAAATGCAGGTAAATGGCCGGCATGCCCAGATCCTGAGGTGTCGATACTGAGGCGCGCATGGTGTTTCCTCACGTTTCCTGTTTTTGTTCTGTCAGGGATGAAACTTCTTGCCTGATTATGACCCTTTCCGCCTCCCCACCCCATGACTTCGCTGACGGCGCAACGGGATATGTAGGCCAATTAACGGCTGGCTCAGGCCTGTCTGCTATGGGCGCTGCGGCAGCGGAGCAAGGTTGCGGTCAGAAGGAGAAGTCGGTAATGACAGGGTTGTGGTCCGAAGAGCGCCAGGGCTGGTCGCCAGGGACCGGAACCGGCCCCTGGTAGCCCAGCGCCACGGGTTCTTCGGCGTTGATAGGCCAGGCGGTGGCGCCAACGAGCCGCTCAATGAGCCCCTCCGACACCAGGCTGTAATCGAGAGTGCCCCTGCGTCCCCGGTAGCGATAGCTGGTCTGGTCGCATGCGGTTTCATTGCAGGTATGGAACTGCCTGACAGCATTGGTATAGCCTGCCTCAGCCAGCAACTGAAGGGGTGTTTCCCGGGCATAGCTGTTCATATCGCCGGTGATCATGGTGCCGGCCATACTGCCGGGCATGGGCAGTGAATCCGCCCATTTGAGGATGGCCCGCGTAGCCTGTTCACGGCTGTGATTGTAGCAGCCCTGACCATCTTTCTGGTCCCGGTCCGGGCCTGCTGCGCCGCCGCAGGCCTTGGATTTCAGGTGGGTAACAATGATCCGCAGTGTATCGTTACCTTCCAGTGATCTGAATACCTGTGACACCGGTGGTCTGGCGAGTTTGGGGGAAGACGCTGCATCGGGGCGCCTGGCGCGGCCTTTGGTTCTGATCCGGTCGCTGCGGTACAGGAGGTCGTTCCGAATTGCATCGGTGCCGGTTCTGCTGTCAGCTTTGACGAAGCGCCACTGCTCCCCCAGCGCGTTGGCCAGGTCCGCTATGGCGCTGTTGGGGCCATAGCCATCGTTTTCCATCTCTGTCACCGCAATGATATCCGGGTCCGGTTTGGTCAGCGCCGCAACCAGCCTTGATTGCTGTTGTGTGTATCCGGCTGCTGTTCGGGCACCGCGAGGTGCAGGAAAGCCCTTGCCGTTACCATCTCCGTTGAAGAAATTGCCCAGGTTGAGTGTAACCACCCGGAGCGTGGTCGATTCAGGCCGTGGCGGAACTCCAGGGCGAGGGTTGACGGGTTTGAAAACCGGGGTTGATTCCGGCTGCAGGCGCCAGGCACCAAAACGGAAATCCAGAATACCTGATAAATTGCCCACACGATCACCTGCACGCACGGTATTGTCTGCTGACAAATTGGGCTCGGGCCAGGGAACCGGGCGGGGATTGCGGGCCCCCTTGCCATCGTCAAGGATCAGCCGGCTGTGATTCTGGCTCTGGTGACGGGACTGGGCTGCTTTTCCGGGTTCTATGACTTCCGTGGCGATGAGCTGATCGCGCGCTGCGAGGGTGAGTTCGCCATATCGGGCCAGGTTGTAGTGATCAATCACCGTCAACTCGCCGGAGACTTCAACCCGCATGTTTTCCAGGTGTTCCGGTGGCAGGTCGCCGGGCCAGGGCAAATTGACCGGGACCGGTTCCGGCAGGTCCTCCTTGCCGCAGCGATCAACGGAGGAGACATCGGTGAGCTCTGTCAGACCGTGAAACTCTTTCACCCGGCCTGACACACGTACCCTTTCCCCACGGCTGCCAGCAGAGCGGTTGGTGTAGACAAACAGCGCCTCGGAGGTCTTCGGGTTGTTGTCTGTTTCGTGGTCCGGCTGCTGCAGATAAAAACCACGAAACCCGTCCTTATGGCGGGCATCCATGGTGATTACGCCTTCCACGCTGACGGTCTTTCCAGCCAGGGACGAGCTGGTTTCTTCGCCCTGAACGTCTGAGATAGCCGTGGCGGGGGCCCCACAGCTCTCTGCCGCCGCCATGACGGGCAGCCAGAGCAACAATGCGGGAGCCAGAATCGTTTTTATGAAAAAGCGGAATGTGGTCACCGGGGAAGTCTAGCAGAGCCCGGCAACCGCTTTAATAGCCCGTTCGCGAACAGATTCGGCAATGCCCAGTTGTTCCTCGTTGGCCAGTTCCAGTTGTTGCACCATCGGATCAGGATGCCGGCTGTCGTTGCCCAGCCCCAGACGTGACAGCACGTAAGGCGCCAGGGCTGCCCGGGTGGTCAGCTCCAGGTAATCGTCACTCATGCCATAATCGGCAGCAATGATTTCCTGTTGCGCCTTGTTGAGACGGCTGTCCGGCACCATCACCAGACAAATCTGGCGGTTCCAGTCGTCATCGTGGTGGCTGGTGTGGCGGCTGCGCTGGCGGATAGCTTCCGGTTTGCCCCGGAAACGGCTCAGGGCAAAATCGCGGAACTCGCGGTTGGAGTCGCACCAGGCACGCAGGTGCCAGCTCTGGCCAACGCAGACCAGGGTGTGAGGTTCAAGTGTGCGCTGCGACACTCCCGCCGGGCTGAGGGAGGCATATTCTGCCTTCATTACTCTGCCATATCGGGTGGCTGCCACAGCCGCCCGCATGACCTCCGGCTTGATAACACGCTGCGGGCCACGCACAAAAGTGCTGTCAGGCAGGCTGATGTTCAGCGATTCGAAGGTGTTGCTGAGGCTATCCTGCCGCGCCAGCAAATCCTGATACTCGCTGGCATGGCCGGTTGTGACAATCGGGCTGAAGTTTGGCGAAGGTATATATCCCTTGAGGTGCCGGTCGTAGACGAGATTGCCTGGCGCCAGTTCCCGCAGGTAGGTGTTGATGTCCTTGGAAGCCTGTTGACGCCCTATGCCGAAACTGTGGCAGATGTGGTTGGTGGTGAGCCGTCCTTCCCACAGGGCGATGATTTCAATCAGCCGGTAGCGAAGCAACAGATCCCACCGAATGGGCCAGTCCGTTTTTTTCATAACCAGGCGCTCATGGTTGGCGTGGATTGCATTAGTTGAGAGACTCGTGGGTTAACATTGGCAGTAATATAAGCTTCCTCATGTTAACCCCTCCGGCTACCCACGTGTGTTACGTCACCTTAATGTAAAACAATGTTAAAGCCGGTCAGTACAGTGCTGCAAGCGGTATTGTCAGTTTCGGCAAGTGCGTAGTGGTGTTGGTGACAACGCCCTGCTTTAATTCGTTCTCGCTAATATTCCGGCGTTACTGCTATTTTTCTGTTACGCATCCTTGCTTGTCCTTTTTTCTGCCAGCCGGAGCCTGTCTGATGACCCGTATGGTCACTTCACTTTCAGCACTTATTCTCAGTATAGTCCTGCTGGTCAGCGGCAATGCCTTTCTGATGACCCTTCTGGGTGTTCGTCTCAGTATTGAAGCGGTGTCTCCCAACATAATTGGCTGGATTCTGGTGTGTTATTCCATCGGCTTTGTGCTTGGCACTCTGTACGTGCATCACATCATTGGCCGTGTCGGGCATATTCGTGCATTTGCGGTGTTTGCGGCCATGGCTGCCGTGTGCGCACTACTTTACCCCATGGCCGTATCGGAACTGTTCTGGGCTTTGCTGCGGGCGCTTTCCGGTTTCAGTGTGGCCGGGGTGCTGGTGGTGATCGAAAGCTGGTTCAGCAGCCGTGCCACCAATGCCAACCGTGGCGCACTGTTTGCGATTTATCAGATCGTTTTCTATCTCTCCGCGGCCGGTGGCCAACTGTTGATCAATGTGGGTGAGCCGGCCTCGTTTATTCCGTTCTCACTGGCAGCTGTTCTGCTGACACTGGCGCTGGTGCCATTGTCCCTCACACGGATGGATGCCCCGGCAATCGAGCAGCACAAGCGCCTGTCATTTTTCACGCTCGCACGGGAGTCTTTTACCGGCGTGTCCGGGGCGCTGATCTGTGGTGTGATGATTGGCTCCTTCTATGCGCTGGGCCCGGTGTACGCCACCCTGGTCGGTCTTGAAGTCAGCCGGGTGTCCACGTTCATGGCCAGTGCCATCGTGGCAGCCATGATCCTGGCATGGCCCCTGGGCCTGGTCTGTGACCGTTTTGATCGCCGCCGCGTGATGTTCTGTGTTGCCGTGACGGCAGGCCTTTCGGCGGTGACTGTCGGTGTCTTCGGTGCCGAGCGGATGTGGTTGCTTACCCTGATGGTAGGGCTGTTTACCGGCCTGTCCGCCACGCTTTACCCGATCGCCGTGGCCATTACCAACGACCGTATGGAAAGCAACCGCATTGTCTCGGCCAGCGCAACACTGCTGCTGAGCTACGGTGTGGGCAGTGTCATTGGTCCTGTCGTGATGGCTGAACTGGTGGGTTTATTGGGTCCCAGCGGCCTGTTTTTTGGCAATGCCGGATTCCTTGCGGTGCTGGCATTAATTACCAGCTATCGCATTAGCCATACCGACGATGTGCCAGTGGCAGAGCAGGAGCACTTCATCCCGGCCATGCCTGAGTCTTCCGCGGTGCTGACGGAAATGGACCCTCGCAACGCAGCATTCAGTGAATCTCCGGAAATTGTAGAGATGCGGGAAGAAGAGTTGCGTCAGACTGGCTGATCTCCACAAACTCTCGGTTTTCCCCGATTTTGTTTTACCTTTCACATCTGTTTTTATGTCAATGGTTAGCTTACTATTGGTAACACTATTCATTACTGCTATGTCTGCAGCTGTGTTCGTTACGTTTGTAAGCCGTTGATATCCACTACCGGAGTTCCAGACCATGAGAGATCAGTTTCCTTTTGCCGTAGCCAGGGTAACCCGGCGGTGGCGCAAACTACTGGATGAGCGCCTGAAGGATCTGGGTGTTACGCAGGCTCGCTGGACTACCATGGTTTACTTGCAAAAAGGCGGTGAGGGTCTTACTCAGCGTGAGCTGGCCCGCCTGATGGCCATTGAAAATCCCACGCTGGTGCGGCTGTTGGATAGCCTGGAGCAACAGGGGCTTATCGAGCGTCGGCCCTGTCCGAATGATCGTCGTGCCCGCCGTCTGCACCTGACACCGGATGGAACGGAATTCATGAACGTGCTGACCGAGCGGGCCGCGAAGCTGCGTGAGGAAATGCTGGCAGGAATCAGCGACGAAGAAATTGAAGGCGCGGTGGAGGTCTTTCACAAGATTATGGAGAATGCCGAGAGCCAGAAATAACCGTGTTTGTCGGGTTGGAGGGTTACTGGTCTGAGCGATAACACGGTTGAGGGGCTGAAAGCCCGATACGGCGAACGCTGGCGCTGGCTGGCGGTGGCCACGGTGATGCTGGGCACCATGGCAACCGTGCTCAGCGCTACTGTTGTCAACGTTGCCCTTCACGACATCATGGTGGAATTCGGCATCCGCCAGGGCCAGGTTCACTGGCTGGCTACCGGATTCATTGCCGCCATGACCACCACCATGCTGGCCTCGTCCTGGTTGCTGGATCACTTTGGTGTGCGCAAGACCCTGGCTACCGCCATGCTCCTGTTTACCCTGATATCCCTGCTGGGCGGGTTCGCCGCCTCACCGGAACAACTGATCGCCGCCCGTATTGGTCAGGGTGCCATGGCCGGGCTGATGCAGCCCATGGGTATGTATCTGGTGTTCCGGATTTTTCCCCGCAACCGGCGTGGCCAGGCCATGGGCATCTACGGCATGGGCGTTATTCTGGCGCCGGCCCTGGGGCCGGTATTGGGCGGCTTCCTGGTGGACCAGCTGGATTGGCGCTTCGTCATGTTCGCACCGGTGCCGGTTACCCTGGCAGGCGTGTTCATGGCCTGGCGCTTCCTGCCGGTACCTGTCTCCCGCCCGGCACCCTACCGCTTCGACTTGCCCGGGCTGTTGCTGCTGGGCACCACTATCGGATTATCCCTGGACTCTCTTAACCGGTTGCAACAGCACTCTGGACAGGAAGGGCGGATACTGATTGAGGGCATTCTGGCTGTATTGCTGCTGGTTCTGTTTGTGGTGCGGGAGCGCCGGGCCCGGCATCCCCTGGTGAATATTGATCTGTTGCGCAAACCCAGTTTCGTTTATGCCAACCTGGGCGCCATGGCGCTGGGGCTGGCTTTGTTTGGCTCCACCTATCTGGTGCCGCTGTTCGTCCAGACATCCCTGGGGTTTTCCGCCACCCAGGCGGGTCTGCTGATGCTGCCAGCGGGCATAGTGCTGGGCATGACCTTTCCACTGGCCGGGCGTCTGGCGGACCGAATGAGTGCCCGTAAGCTGGTAATTTTCGGCATTACGCTATTTGCCACCTCGGCGGTCCTGTTTGCGCTGTCGGATCTGGAGCTGGCATTCGGCTGGCTGGCTCTGTGGACAGTACTGGGGCGTATCGGTATTGGCTTCATGCTACCTGCGCTATCCACCGGTGCGCTGAATCCGCTGGCTCCGGAGCAGCTAGGCGCCGGCTCGAGCACGATTAATTTTACCCGACAGCTCGGTGGCGCCTTTGGCGTGAACATTGTGGCACTGACCATCGAATTCGGTGATCACACTGGCGGTGTGCCGACCATTGATGCATTCCATTCAGCCTGGTGGCTGGTGGCTGTCTTTGTGGCGGTGGCGGCGATACCGGTATGGAAAATGCGGGTATAGTTGTCATTCCCGCTCCAATTGATTAACATTTCCGCACTCTTCAGGGGAGTAGCCTCCACGCCGGCACGGTTGTCATGGCGCGGATGGTAGTCAACATACTTGGAGCTCAATCTCCGTGGCTATCATGTTTCACCCGGGTCGTGGTGGAACTGGCAAGACCTGAGGCGGTTTCACCTCCATTGGGCGGACGGTGGGCTGCCTCATGTCTGCATGTCCGCCCCGGAGTTTTTCATGGACGCTTTCCTTGCCTCAACTCTTGCGGTTGCCGTTGCCGAAATCGGCGACAAGACCCAGTTGCTCTCACTTTTCCTCGTTGCCCGCTACGCCAGCCGACTGCCGATCATTCTGGGTATCTT
>JBHEPI010000183.1:0-19475 GCA_046260345.1 Marinobacter sp.
AAGCGAGTCTCGACCATTTCTCCCTCAGGGTTTACCACGAAGGTCGCGGGCAGTCCCACCGGGGTTTTCCAACCCAATTCGGGCCCGGGATCTTCTCCCAGCATGCCATATTCAATCCCCATTTTTTTGCCCAGGTCAATGAGCTCCTGACCGCGGATATCATCAGAATTTACACCCAGGACGACAATGTCAGCGGATCTGTCGAGATCATTCAGCTCGGGTATTTCCTCAAGGCATGGTTTACACCATTCCGCCCAGTAATTGACCAATACCCAGTGACCGCGCAGGCTTTCCCACTGCAGCGCCGTTCCATCCGGCTTTTCAAATTCATGGTTCTGGCAACCCGCCAGCATGAGAAAAGCCAGCAAAAACCCGGACCCGTACACCCCGGTGGAATAACGCGATTTGGCAGGGTATTGCACAGGTTGCCCTCCTGTTAGACTACGGCGCTCAGATTGATATTCGGCTTACCTGACCTGGAAAGATGGAGAACCATGACAGAACCGACCAGAATTTTCCACAACCCGCGCTGCTCAAAATCCCGGCAAACCCTTGAACTCCTTCGACAACAGGGTGTTGAACCAGACATTATACGCTACCTGGAAACGCCGCCAACAGAGCAGATACTGGAACACATTCTGGAGACTCTCGACATTGCCCCCCGGGAGTTGATGAGAACCGGCGAAAAAGAATACAAGGAGCTGGGCCTGGACGACCCGGAGCTGGACAGAATCACGCTGGTCAAAGCCATGGTAGCCACACCGAAACTGATCGAGCGACCGATTGTTATCAAGGGCAACAAGGTAGCCCTGGGCCGTCCGCCCGAGAACGTCCTCAATATTCTTTGAACGGAGACAGGCGATGGCTGTCGACACCCCCTATATACTGGTCCTGTACTACAGCCGCACCGGCCAGACCGCGGAGATGGCTACTCAGATCGCCCGGGGCGTATCCCGCGTGGCGGGCATTGACGCCAGAATTCGCACGGTGCCGGACGTATCGCCTGATACGGAGGCTTCGCTGCCGGCGGTCCCGGACAACGGGGCGCCCTACGCCAGCAGGGAAGACCTTGCGAAATGCGCCGGTCTGGCCATTGGCAGCCCGACCCGCTTTGGCAACATGGCTGCGCCGCTGAAATATTTTCTCGACAGCACCGGGGATCTCTGGCTGAACGGAACCCTCTCTGGCAAACCTGCTGGCGCTTTTACCTCTACTGGCAGCCTCCATGGCGGTCAGGAAAGCACTCTGCTGACAATGATGGTGCCGCTGCTGCATCACGGAATGGTGCTGTGCGGGGTGCCCTACTCCGAAAATGCCCTGAATGAAACCATGTCCGGAGGCACACCCTATGGCCCGTCCCACTGGGCCGGCACCGGAGAGCAACAGGCGGTGACCGACCACGAAAAAACGATTTGCCAGACATTCGGTGAACGCCTGGCCCGGCTCGCCGTAAAACTTAACGACTGACTGCCAATCACCGACAACGGAATTCTGAATGCTTCACAATCCGAAAGCACGCATCACTGCACGGCTAACCATCGCCCTTTATCTTGCCACACTGGCGGCACTGGTGGTCACCACCTTTTACCCGGTACAGACCGAGGGGGTCTCGGTAACCCTGATGCTCAGCATCAAACTCATCCCGCTGTTGGCTTTTGCCATACCGGTTTTCAGGGGCCATAACCGGGGCTATATCTGGCTGAGTTTCGTGGTCATTTTCTATTTCACCCGTTACGTGGTGTCCGCGTGGCTCAGCGAAGGCGCCATTGGGCCGCTGATTCTCACAGTATTGACCTTCCTGCTGTTTACAGTGGCCATGGTCCACCTTAAGGTGAATCGTCCCCAGCCGGCTTCAGAAACCTGACAGGAAACGCACCATGGCCGACAGCACCCATCCACCGGCGCCCCACAGAAGCACACTCACCCTGAGGGATATCTGTACCGCCCTGGTAACCAGTGGAGAGATCACACAGGAAGACGCCGAACGGGTACTGTCGGCCAACATAGGCATCCAGACGGGCAGTGTCGGGCCCGCCAGCCAGCGCCACCCGCTGGAACTGGTGGCCAAGGCAGGACTGGAGTGCCAGAAAACAGGCCGCACGCTGGACCTAGACAAGCTGACCCAATGGTTGGCGGAATGGGCCGGGCAATCCTATTACCATATTGACCCTCTGAAAATAGACACTCCAGCCATTGCCCGGGTTATGTCCTATGCCTTTGCCCAGCGGCACGGCATTCTTGCGGTTGAAATCGGCCAGGACGAAGTGCTGGTTGCCAGTTCCGAACCGTTCAAGAATGACTGGGAAGGTAACCTGCGACAGGCGGTTCGCAAGGACATTCGCCGCGTCGTGGCCAACCCCGAGGACATCCGCCGTTATACCGTCGAGTTCTATCAGTTGGCCAGCTCTGTCAGCAAGGCCGGCGGTGGCGCCAACGCCTCTAATCCCGCGGGTGCCCAGAATTTCGAACAACTCCTGGACCTGGGTGCCAGCGACAGCCCCGATGCCAACGACCAGCACGTGGTCAAGATCGTTGACTGGCTGCTGCAATATGCCTTTGACCAGCGTGCGTCTGACATTCACATTGAACCACGGCGAAACGTCACCCAGGTGCGTTTCCGCATTGATGGCGTGCTGCACAACGTTTACGAATTTCCGGATCAGGTCGGCGTGGCGGTTACCAGCCGCCTGAAGATCCTTGGCCGGTTGAACGTGGCGGAGAAGCGCCGCCCCCAGGACGGCCGCATCAAGACCCGCAAGCCGGACAACAGCGAAGTGGAATTGCGCCTGGCCACCATGCCCACCGCATTCGGCGAAAAAATGGTAATGCGGATCTTCGACCCGGAAGTACTGCTGAAATCCTACGAGCAGCTGGGCTTTTCAAAAGAAGACCGGGAACGCTGGCAAGGCATTACCGACCGGCCCCATGGCATCGTTCTGGTCACCGGCCCTACCGGCTCCGGCAAGACCACTACCCTGTACTCCACCCTCAAACAGCTGGCGACCCCTGAAGTGAACATCTGCACCATCGAGGACCCGATCGAGATGGTGGAGCCGGCCTTTAATCAAATGCAGGTGCAGACCAACATTGAGCTGACCTTCGCCTCAGGCGTGCGGGCCCTGCTGCGGCAGGATCCGGACATTATAATGATTGGCGAAATTCGCGACCTGGAAACGGCAGAAATGGCGGTACAGGCGGCTCTCACCGGCCATCTGGTGCTGTCCACCCTACACACCAACGACGCGCCCAGTGCCATTACCAGACTGATGGAACTGGGCATCCCCCCCTATCTTATTCGCGCCACGGTACTGGGGGTGATGGCGCAGCGGCTGGCCAGAACCCTGTGCCCCCACTGCAAGGAACCCGGCCCGGTAGACGAGCAGGCCTGGCAGAGCCTTACACGACCGTGGAAGGCAACAACGCCCAAACAGGTCTATCATCCGGTGGGTTGCCTGGAATGCCGGAATACCGGCTATTACGGTCGGGCGGGGGTGTATGAAATCATGCAACTGTCCGGCAACCTGATCCGACAGATCACCGAGCAATGCGAACTGGAACAGTTGAGAGTGGATGCCTACAAGGACGGCATGAAGTCCCTGCGGCTCAGCGGTGCGCAAAAGGTGTCAGCCGGCTCCACCACCGTCGAGGAGATCCTGCGTGTTACCCCGGAAAGTCAGCGCTGATCAGCTCCGGCCTTTATGCCTGCTTTGACAGACCGCACTGGTCAAGGATCTGTTGCCACCGCCGGGTATGCATCTCGATAGCCTGATCCAGTTGCCCCCACAGACTCCCGGCACCATCTGTGTCGAGATTTTCCCGGTACCAGTCGCGGAAAGCCTCAGGCATGGTATCGGCTTGCATTGTGGCCAGCTCATCCAATGGCTCAGCCAGTGCCTCCCGGGCCTGGCCAATACCTTCGAGGTAACTCTTTACGCGGCTGTCATAACCATCCGCATAGGCACTACGGAGCCGGGAGCGGGCATTATCCGGCTCGCCATTCGCGCACAGCGGGGCATTTTCGACTCTTTCAGCCAGTAATGCCGACCCATCATCAAGCCGTGTTGTCAGCAACCGCACACTGTTCATCAGTTGGCCCGCCCGATACTCGGCCTGCCAGCGCTGGTGCACCTCACCAATGTAACCAAGGGACTCTTTAGAATTACCACCCAGCAGACCCGCTACCGTCCGGTTCAGGCGCTCAATGTCTGCAGCCAGCGCAGCAACCGGAGTCTCATCAGACACCCTGGGGTAATACCCCTGGGAGCGAGTGAAAAGCCGTTCTACTTCCTCTACGCCCCAGGTTGCATTCCACACGGCCAGAGGAAGGGTATCGGCCTTGCTTTCAATGGCCTCTTCCAGTTTTTCTTTCACCCCTTCCCGCTCCGTTTCCGGCAGGCAGTCTTCTGCCGCACGCATAAAGCGGGTTTCGTAGCGCAATCGATTCAGGGGTTGCATCACCTTGCCCATAATCGAGTTGCGCTCACCAACCACGTATTGCAACTCACAACCATAGAGGGAGAAGAAGTCCAGCATGCCCATATCCAGATCAGGCATATCCAGAACCCGTTCACGCCGGCGGGGTATCTGTGAAACCGGGCTGATTTCGGACAATTCGGGGCTGAGTTCCAGAGCCTCAGCCACCTCTGCCACATAATCATCCATCATGTCCGCCACATCGGAATCAGAGGTGCAACCCGTCAGGTAGACGCAAAAAAGAGGGACTATCAGTTTGCGGATCTCAGGCACAGCGCCTCCTGCTCATGGGGTATTCAGAGAGGAAGGCACACACAAAGCGGATCAGCGTTGCAGCAGAAACCGGTCGACGTCGGCAAAATCTCTGGCCACTGCGCGCCCGGTTTCCGGCAGGTCGCCTTCCCGAATCAGCCAGACCGTCCGCAGCCCGGCACTCTCAGCGGCCTGCAACTCGGCTTCCACATCGGAAAGAAACAGCACAGTCTGTGGCTCCACCCCCAGTTCATTCAGGATGTTGCTGTAGGACTGGGACTCTCTCTTGCCGCCGACACGGGTATCAAAGTAGCCGGAAAAGAAGGGAGTCAGGTCTCCGGCTTCGCTGAATCCAAATATCAGCTTCTGCGCCTTCACAGAACCTGAAGAATATACGAACAGCCGCAAACCCCGATCATGCCAGCGCTGAAGATATTCCGCCGCGTCCTCGTACACGTGGCCCCGGAAAGCGCCCTGTTGATAGCCCTGCTCCCAGAGCATGCCCTGTAATGTCTTCAGGGGTGTTTCCTTACGGTCTTCGCGAATCCATGTCTCCAGCACACCGATCAGCCCATCGATATCATCCCGGGCAACACCTGAAGTCTGTGCCACGGCATCCAGTTGCTCCCGGACTTCCGTGCTGTCAGCTTCCGCCTCACGCACAAAATCGGCCATATGGGTGGCCGAGTACGGAAACAGCACATCATGAACGAAGGAAATCGAACTGGTGGTGCCTTCGATGTCTGTCAGGACAACGCGGATCATCCTGCTGCTCCTGCAAGGCGTTCATAGCGGGGCAACCGGCTGGCAATGTCTTCACCGGTGAAGTCTGCGACCCAGCCTTCCGGGTTGGTGAACAGCCGGATGCACGTAAATGCGGGTTCCGGCCCCATATCGAACCAGTGGCGGGTACCGTCCGGCACGCTGATCAGATCGTTTTTCTGGCACAGCACGGCATACACCTGATCACCAAAATGCAGATAGAACAGCCCCTGGCCTCGGACGAAAAAGCGCACTTCATCCTCGCTGTGCACGTGCTCATCCAGAAATTTCCTGCGGAAAGTTTCTTTCTGGGGATTGTCCGGATTCAGGCTGATCACGTCCGCGGCCTGGAACCCACATTCGTCCTTGAGCGCACGGATCTCATCGGCGTAGGCCTCAAGGATGTCATCAGATGACACATCCGCAGGTAAGTCCCTTGTGGCCCACTGCTCGAACCGCACACCGTACTCCGCCAGCAGATTGGCAATTTTTCCCGCATCTTCGGTGACGACGCGGGGAGATGCGGGCGCACGCTGGTCAAAAATACTCAAGGTAGTCATCGGCGAACCCTCATGGTTTCAAGCTCACATTCAAAAAGAAATTCAAAGGCTTCAACATGGCGCAGGCAGTCTGCCATGGTCCGGCCCCAGGTATAAAGGCCATGCCCGCGGATCAGATAGCCAGGCTGCTCCGGATGCTGCCGGAACCATTCCCCGGTTTGCTGCGCCAGTGCCGGAATATCCTGGGTATTATCGAACACCGGCACTGTGAGCTCGGATTCATGGGTATCAATGCCTGAAAAAGCCTTCTGCAACTCGTAACCCTGCAGTGTCAGCGATTCCCCGGCTGGCACCAGGCGGCTAAGCACCGTTGCCTTGACTGAATGAGTATGCAGTACGGCACCAACCTCGGAAAAAGCCTGATACAAAACCGTGTGCAGCAACGTCTCTGCCGATGAACGGGCGCTGCTCTGGACAGGCTTTCCGGCGAGATCCACCACCATGACATCACCAGCTGCGAGCTCACCCTTGTGGCGACCGGAAACGGTAACGGCAACATGCTCGTCATCAATCCGCGCCGAATAGTTGCTGCTGGTAGCCGGAGACCAGCCCCGGCCGTAGAGAAAATGGCCGGCATCGATGATGGATTGCGCGGCGATGGCGTAGCGGGTTACGTCGAACAAAAGGCACCTCGGAACAGACACGCCGGTTCAGCGCTTGATGGTTTCCATTATAAGGATGGGCGTGCCACCCGCAAATGCCGACGAACGGCAATCAGGTCTGCGACCAAGGAAATCGCAATTTCCGCGGGGGTCCTGGGCCAGCGCCAGTACGCCAGCCCAGGAATCATTAAAGGAACGGTTGACCAGCTTATCGGGCAGGCCCCGCTTCGGGTATTGTTCTGCTCGCGCCTGAAAGGCTTTATTTAACGACGTCGTCACCTTCCTTGTCGGTCCAGATCTTGCGTTCACCGGTGTCCATCTTTCCGCCGGAGTCCCAGACCTCACGGTCTGTTGTCGCCTCCTCGGCCTTGCCATTATCGTTCCAGATGACACGGTCCTTGCACCCTGCCAGGGCTGCGACCACGAAAAGCACTAACATCAGCTGTTTCACTCTTACCTCCGGACCGACTTCATCGGTTTTGACGGACTATATTCAGGAACCGTGGAGTTCACGGTTACGTTGCTTGTCACGGTCCCCCTTTCGAACCATGACATAGACGGCACCGGTGCCGCCGTGACGCTTCTGGGCGGAATGGAAGGCCAGCACATCATCCAGTTCCGGCAGCCATTTGGCGATGTAACTCTTGAGCTGGGCGATACCATCCGGATTACGCTCACCTTTACCGTGCAGAACAATCACGGATCGCAGGCCATACCGGACACAGTCTGAAATAAAGCCGAACACCTCCCTGCGCGCCTCTTCAACGGTCATTCGATGCAGATCCAGGCGGGCTTCGATCGGGTACTGCCCGAGACGGAGTTTACGAAATACTCCATGCTGGACGCCGGGACGCTGCCAGCACAGCACATCGTGTGCGGTCAGCGGCTCCACCATATCAGCGGTCAGCGGGTTGCGATCTTTCAGCGGCTGATCCATGGCTGAACGCTGCCGCTCCAGGTGTCCCGGGGTCAGCTCTTTGGGCGTCTTAATGTCTGCCTTGTTGGGCTTCCGGATGCGACGGACGTCCTTCATTTCCTCCAGAAAGCTCAGGCGTTCATCTTTGGTCGTCATGTCGGTATCATTTTCAGTCGGGTTGCTGGGACTTTACCACCCGCCTCCCCCTTCATAAAGGCGAGCCGCCAGCCCATAACCGCCCAGGCGGCTATAATGGACTATCAGACGAAAATATTAGGGCCCCGCAGCCAATAGTTAGTCTACACTTCACGCACACAACAACGACACCGGAGCGCGTTTATGACCGCCGCACCCCAGGACAGCGAACGTCCCCAGAATACCCGCGCCATTATGACCTTTCTGCGCGAGCATTCACCCTTTTCGAACATGGACGACGCGGATCTGGCCCATTTTGCCGAACACGCCTCCCTCAGATTCTACGCAGATGAAGATGTCGTACTTTCACCGGAAGACGGCCCGGTCAAACGGTTTTATATCGTCAAACAGGGCCGCATTCGCGGCGAAAGATCCCGTGACAAGGACGGCGAGACGCAAACCACCTTTGAAATCAGTCAGGGCGAGTGTTTTCCATTGGCCGCACTGATTGGCGAACGCCCTACCCGCACACTACACCGTGCCTCCGGGGACACCTTCTGCCTCAGCATTGAACACGACACTTTTGTAACGCTGTTCTCCCAGAGCGATGCTTTCAGGGATTTCTGTCTCCGCGGCGTAAGCAGCCTGCTTGACCAGGTAAACCAGCGAATTCAGACCGGCGCCATGGCCTCCATAGGCTCCAGTAACTCACTGGACACGCCACTGGAGCGTTATGCCATTCGCAACCCCATCGTGTGTTCGCCGGACCTTCCGGTGCGAAAGGCGGTCGCGCGCATGCATGAAAACAGTGTTGGAAGCATTGTCATAACGGATGATCAAAGGCACCCCACGGGCATCTTTACACTAAGGGACCTGCGCACCATGGTGGCCGAAGAAAAAGGGCCGCTGGACACGCCCATTGGCCAGGTCATGACCCGAAATCCCTGCAGCCTGACAGCCCAGGCAGATGCCTTTGAGGCCGCCATGCTAATGGCAGAGCACCATTTCTCGCACATTTGTGTGGTAGATGATGAAAACCACCTGATCGGCATGGTTTCCGAAAGAGACCTCTTCTCCCTGCAACGGGTGGATCTGGTCAATCTTGCCCGTACCATTGCCACGGCCAGCCATCTACGGACCCTGGTCAGCCTGAGAACCGATGTCTCAAGGCTGGTAGACTCCATGCTCGCCCACGGAGCAGACTCCGGCCAGGTGGTCAAGATCATTACCACCCTGAACGATGTCACCGTGCGCCGGGTGCTGGAACTGAACATAAAGAAGAACGACCCCGGCATACCCTTCACCTGGCTGACATTTGGCAGTGAAGGCCGGCAAGAACAGACCCTGCTGACAGATCAGGATAATGGCATTCTGTTCGAAACACCTGAAGGGATGACCGAGGACCAGGTACGGGAAAAACTGCTGCCCTTCGCGGAAACCGTCACCAAAGAGTTGGCAGAGTGCGGCTTTACCCTTTGCAAAGGCAACATCATGGCCAGCAACCCGAAGCTGTGTCTGAGCGGCCGGGAATGGGATGACTGGTTTATCCGGTTTATTGACGCGTCTACCCCGCAAAACCTGGTCTACTCGTCCATCTTTCTCGATATGAGGGCCGTGTACGGGCCCACAGAGCCGCTGGACGAACTGTTGGGCAAGGTTCTCGCCCGCATTCGCAAGAATGCCCTGTTCCAGAAGATGCTTGCGGGCAATGCCATCACCCGCAAACCCCCTCTGACCATGTTCCGCAACTTCCGCTATGTCCAGGAAGGCAAGAAGAACAAACTGGACCTGAAGCGCCAGGGCCTGGCGCCCTTCGTGGAAGCTGTCAGGGTCTTTGCTCTTGCCAATGGCGTTGGCGAGGCCAATACACTGGAGCGCATGAGCAAACTCGCAGAGAAAGGCGTTTTCAATCCCAAAGATGCCAATGCCTGGCAGGAAGCTTACAGTTTGATTCAGGCCATCCGTATGAGGGCCCATCAGGAAATGCTGGAACGGGATGAACCCTTGTCCAATTACATTGACCCGGACGATCTCAATCCGCTTGACCGGCGAATTCTTCGCGAATCCTTCCGCCAGGCTCAGCGTTTGCAGCAAAAGCTGGAAGTCACCTATCAACTCTGACCACCGGGTAAACCGCTATGCTGGAGCAGATCAAAGACTGGATTGAACAGCTCAGGGCCGGCAGCACAGGCGGCCCTGACCGTGAACACCTGCCGACCCCGAAAACCGCCGGCGACCAGCGCCTGTCTGATTGCCGGCTGATCGTGCTCGACCTTGAAACCACAGGCCTCAACGCTGCAAAAGACGAGGTTATCGCCATTGGCGCAGTCGCCATCCGGGAAAATGCCATAGTACTGGATGATCAGTTCGACCTGATCCTCAGGCGTCCCGAACTGGATATCAGTGAAACCGTCCTGATTCACGGAATCGGCCCGGAGGCCCTGACCCGGGGCCACGAGACCGAAGATGCCCTGCTGCATCTGCTGGAATGGATGAATGGCGATCCGGTCCTCGCCTATCATTCC
The DNA here is from genome assembly GCA_046260345.1 of Marinobacter sp. Taxonomy (GTDB): domain Bacteria; phylum Pseudomonadota; class Gammaproteobacteria; order Pseudomonadales; family Oleiphilaceae; genus Marinobacter. Next base: position 10,226 of record JBHEPI010000183.1, read on the forward strand.
GCCTTCGACCAGAAGTTTCTGGAAAAAGCCTTGAAACAGACCCTGGGTTACACCCAGCCCCACACCTGGATAGATGTGGCGGAGATGCTACCCGCCTTGTTTCCCGATGCGAAAACCGGCGGCCGCGGACTGGACAACTGGGCAGACTTTTTTGGCCTGGAAGTCAGTGCCCGTCACCATGCTGCAGCTGATGCCATGGCCACAGCAGAGCTCACCCTCGCAGTCATCAACAAGGCGCAGAAAAACGGCCTAACAACCCTTAAGGACCTCAATGGAAAGCTGAAGTATTACCGGCAACTTAAAAACATGCAGCGGCCTGGATGATAATCGGAACTGTGTCGCATCAGCAGACGGTTTAGCAGGCAAATAACTGAGAATTAGACCTTTTGCCAATATCTATCTAGCGCTTGACAGGTAAAGTCGGAGAAGACAACAAGTCGGAGAAGAACTATATGAATAATAATTTCTCTACCACAAACACATCACAGAAAACCCACCCAACCTCCACAACAACAAAACAGGAGTGATCCTATGTCAGGTCATGACTACGATGCTGTGAATTACTGGAAGGCGAACCTTCGCCTGATATTCGGGAGCCTGATCGTATGGGCCCTGGTGTCTTATGGATTTGCGATATTACTTCGCCCCATGCTCGCCGGAATCCCTATCGGCGGAACAGACCTCGGGTTCTGGTTCGCCCAGCAGGGTTCGATTCTTACCTTCATCGCACTGATCTTTCATTACGCATGGCGTATGAACAGGCTCGATGAAAAATTCGACGTGCATGAGGAGTAAGTCCGAATGGATCAGTTTATAATCAACCTGTTATTTGTAGGCGGTTCATTCGCCATCTATATCGGTATCGCTATCTGGGCGAAGGCCGGAAGCACAAGTGATTTCTACGTCGCGGGTGGTGGCATTCACCCGATCACCAACGGTGCAGCGATCGGTGCCGACTGGATGTCTGCGGCATCCTTCATCTCCATGGCGGGCCTGATCGCCGCCGGTGGTTATGCCAACTCAACCTTCCTGATGGGCTGGACCGGTGGTTACGTGCTGCTGGCCATGCTGCTTGCTCCTTACCTGCGCAAGTTCGGCAAGTTCACGGTTCCCGAGTTCATCGGTGACCGGTTCTACAGCAGGAATGCCCGCTTTGTAGCGGTTGCCTGCCTGATCGTGGCGTCTGTCACTTACGTAATCGGCCAGATGGCCGGTGCCGGTGTGGCATTCTCACGGTTCCTGGAAGTGGATTCCACCGCGGGTCTGATGATCGCGGCGGTTGTGATCTTCATCTACGCGGTACTGGGTGGCATGAAAGGCATCACCTATACCCAGGTGGCGCAGTACTGCGTGCTGATCATTGCCTACACCATTCCTGCGGTATTTATCTCACTGCAACTGACAGGCAATCCGCTGCCTCCTCTGGGCCTGTTCTCGACTCACGTTGAGTCCGGTGTACCGCTGCTGGAAAAACTGGACCAGATCATTACCGAGCTTGGCTTCCAGGACTATACGGATGACGTGGACAATAAACTGAACATGGTTCTGTTTACCCTGTCACTGATGATCGGTACCGCTGGTCTGCCACACGTTATCATCCGCTTCTTCACTGTACCGAAGGTTGCCGATGCACGCTGGTCCGCTGGCTGGGCACTGATCTTCATCGCCCTGCTTTACCTGACCGCTCCGGCCGTTGCTTCCATGGCCCGACTGAACCTGATGACCACCATCTACCCGGACGGTGTCGAAGGCCAGGCCATCGAGTATGACGAACGGCCACAGTGGATTCAGGAGTGGGAAGTTACCGGCCTGATCCAGTTCGAGGACAAGAACAACGATGGCCGCATCCAGCATTACAACGATGGCAATGAAGAGTTCGCCGAAGAAGCGGAAGCCCGCGGCTGGGAAGGCAACGAATTCACCTACAACAACGACATCCTGGTACTGGCCAACCCTGAAATTGCCAACCTGCCAGGCTGGGTTATCGGCCTGATTGCAGCCGGTGGTCTCGCGGCAGCGCTGTCGACAGCGGCCGGTCTGTTGCTGGCGATATCGTCTGCGGTGAGTCACGACCTGATCAAAGGTGGCTTCAAACCCGACATTTCAGAGAAAGGGGAACTGCTGGCTGCACGTATCTCGATGGCCGTTGCCATAGTGCTGGCGACCTACCTTGGCGCCAACCCTCCAGGGTTCGCAGCACAGGTAGTGGCGCTGGCCTTCGGTATTGCCGCTGCGTCACTGTTCCCGGCGCTGATGATGGGTATTTTCTCCAAGCGTGTTAACAACAAGGGCGCCATCTCCGGCATGCTGGCAGGCCTTTGCTCCACGCTGGTCTATATCTTCATCTACCTGGGATGGTTCTTCATTCCGGAAACCAACAACCTGGCCAACACCCCGGAAAACTGGCTGCTGGGCATCTCCCCGCTGTCGTTCGGTGCAGTTGGTGCAATCATCAACTTTGCGGTAGCCTTTGCGGTCTCCAACGCGACCGAAGAACCGCCCGTTGAGATTCAGGAACTGGTTGAAAGCGTTCGTTACCCACGGGGTTCCGGCACCGCTACTGACCACTAAGCAACACGTCAGCCAACGACAGATGAGAATCTGACGGGCTGAACCTGAACGGGCTTCCTCTTAAGGGAAGCCCGTTTTTTTTCGAGGAAACAATTTTATGTTCTGGACTTTTGTGGCGACAGTGTTTTGCGGCCTTGGGGCCGCAGGCATCGCCCTGGGTATACGTGCAGTTACTCGCAAGAAGGCACCCAAGTGGATAATTCCGGCATTTGCCGGCGCTGGTATGCTGGGCTATCTGATCTACATGGAGTACACCTGGTTTGAACTGAAACAGACGCAGCTTCCGGAAGAAGCCATTGTCGTAAGTACAGAAGAGTATGGTGCGCCCTGGCGACCATGGGCCTATGTTGTGCCGCAGGTCGCTGCCTTTACCGTTCTGGACACCAGCAGCATCGTGGTGGACGATCCTGAGCAGGATATTGTTCGCTTCAGTCTCTACCGCTTCGAGCAGTCCTACACCGACGCAGTGTCCCAGAAAATGTATCTGCTAAACTGTGACTCGCGCGAACTGGTCCCCCTAAAGGGTGAACAGAGCCTGGACACCAGTGCACTGCGAAAACTGTCTGAGGACGACCGATTGCTGGAGCTTGCCTGTGACCGGTAGGTCCGGATAACGAGCCTGACGTCCGTTCATCGTATTTTGGGAAAGCCTGTTTATGCTCAGTGGCTGGCTGTTAGTCCTCATTTCGATCACTTACATCTCGCTGCTGTTTGCCGTTGCCTGGGCTGGTGATCGCCATCCCGGGCTGTATCGCCGGCGTTGGGCAAGAACCCATGTTTATGCCCTGTCGCTTGCGGTCTATTTCACCTCCTGGACCTTCTACGGTGCTGTCGGGCGTGCTACCCAGGAAGGGCTTGGCTTCATCCCCATCTATCTGGGCCCCCTGCTGGTCTTTGTATTCGGCGCTCCCCTGCTGCGTCGCATCATCTTCATCAGTAAACGCAACAACAGTACCTCCATCGCCGACTTCATTGCCTCGCGGTATGGTAAATCACAATCTCTGGCGGCCATGGTCGCGATCTTCGCACTCATCGGCAGCGTTCCTTATATTGCGCTCCAGTTGAAAGCCATCTCCATGGGCTTCAACGTACTCTCGGATTCCGGAGCCGCCCATACCGAAATAAGTACGGCCGCCTGGAACGACTCCGCCTGGTACATCACCCTTGTACTCGCGGTGTTTACAGTTCTGTTCGGTACCCGCCATCTCGAATCCACGGAACATCATCGGGGAATGATTCAGGCTGTTGCCTTCGAATCACTGATTAAAATCGTCGCCTTTGTAGCTGTCGGCCTGTTCGTAGGTTATGGCCTTTATGGCGGTTTCGGTGACCTCTGGGGTAATGTCCGTGATGCTGGACTGGTGGGCACCCTCACCACGGACGGCATTGAGGCGCCGGCATTCATCACCCAGACTCTGGTGGCCATGCTTGCCATCATCTGCCTGCCACGGCAGTTCCACGTCATGGTGGTAGAAAATACCGACCACCGGGATTTCGAGACCGCCCGCTGGGCCATGCCCATCTACCTGATTATCGCCAGTGCGTTTGTACTACCTATCGCGGCAGCCGGCCTGCTATCACCGGAAGCCGGTTCATCGGACCCGGACATACTGATTCTCAACCTGCCTATCATGGCGGGTGAACAATGGCTCGCCATACTGGCATTCCTGGGGGGCGGGTCCGCTGCTGCTGCAATGGTTATTGTCTGTTCCGTGGCCATCGCAACCATGGTCAGTAACGAAATCATCATGCCGGCGCTGCTGAAATTTTTCCGGCCGGGCATGAACAAACGCTCCGACCTCAGTTACCTGCTGCTGAGCATCCGCCGCGTCGCCATCTTTGTGGTGCTGTTCACTGCCTACGGTTTCTATCGCATGGCCGGGGAGGACTACAGCCTGACTGCGTTCGGGCTTCTCTCGTTCGCTGCAGCAGCCCAGTTTGGCCCGGCCCTGGTGGGCGGCATCATCTGGCGCAGAGGTAACCATACAGGCGCTGTGTGGGGACTGGGACTGGGTTTCCTGATGTGGTGCTACACCCTGCTTCTGCCAGCACTGGCTTCAACCGGCTGGCTCAGTGATACGCTGATCGAACAGGGAGTCTGGGGAATCAACTGGACCAGACCCACTGCCCTGTTCGGCTCCAACCTGGACCAGACCAGTCATGGCATTATCTGGAGTCTGGGCGTCAACACCATCACCTACATCGTGCTGTCGATGCTTACCCGGCAGCGGGTGCGGGAAAAAATCCAGATCGCCTCTTTCTTCCAGGACCCCCAACCAAAGGCCGAGACACCCCAGCAACAGTCATGGCAGGGCGAGATCCTGACTTCCGACCTGCAGGCCATTGCCGACCGGTTCATGGGGGAAGAACGGGCAGAAGCCATATTCCGAAACTACGAGCGGCGGAATGCCATTCGGCTACACCTGCACCGCCCGGCGTCATCCCACCTGATGAAGTTTATCGAACGCCAACTGGCCTCGGTCATCGGTGCATCAACGGCCCGGGTTGTTCTGGAGTCGACCCTGACCGGTCGTGACATGCAGATTGAGGACGTTGTCAGTATCGTTGATGAAGCGTCACAGGCCATGACGTTCAGCCGGGAACTCCTGCAGTCTGCCATCGAGAACATCAGCCTTGGCGTCTCGGTAGTGAATCATCAGCAACAGCTGGTGGTATGGAACCAGCGTTACCTGGAGCAGTTCAGCTACCCCACCGGCTTCGTCCGGGTAGGTCGGCCGGTGGAAGACCTGATGCGTTACAACCTGACCAACGCCAACCTGCCCGCAAGACGCATTGACGAAATAATTGCCGACCGCTGCGCCAGTATGCGGGAAGGTCGCCCCATGTCCTATGAACGCCAGCGCCCGGACGGCACCGTTCTGCGAATTGACGGCAGCCCGATTCCCGGCGGTGGTTACGTCACCACCTTCCAGGACATCACCGCAATGCGCCGCACCGAACAGGCGCTGAAAGAAACCAATATCTATCTGGAACAGCGGGTCAAGGAACGCACACAGGAGTTGCAGGTCATCAATGAGCAGATGCTCAAGGCCAAGTCGGTTGCCGAACAGGCCAACCAGAGTAAAACCCGCTTTCTCGCCTCCGCCAGTCATGACCTGCTACAGCCACTGAACGCGGCGAGGCTGTTCACATCCGCTCTCGCAGGCAAGGCCCGGGACCCGGAGATGTCTGAGCTGGTAGAGCATATTGACAGCTCCCTTGGTGCAGCCGAAGAGATCATAAGTACACTGCTGGATATCTCCAAACTGGATGCCGGGGCATTGGAGCCTGATATCGGCGTATTTCCGGTCAATGACATCATGCGGCATCTCGCAACCGACTTCTCTGCCATTGCCAAGGACCAGGGGCTGGACCTGCACGTGGTGCCCAGCAGCGCCTGGGTAAGATCCGATTCCAAATTACTGAGGCGGGTTATTCAGAATTTCCTGTCCAATGCCATACGCTACACACCCAGCGGCAAGATCCTGCTTGGGTGTCGACGGCTGAAGGGCTATATCCGGATTGAAGTCTGGGACACCGGGCCAGGCATCCCGGATGACCAGCTCGCCCATATTTTCGAGGAATTCCGCCGTTTTCAGCAGGGCCGGGACAAAAAGGGGCTGGGCCTGGGGCTGGCCATTGTTGACCGCATCTGCGGCATGCTCAACCACCCGGTCAACGTTCGATCGGTCCAGGGCCTGGGTAGTATGTTCAGTATCACCGTACCGGTCGCTCCTCCGGAACACAGCGAACAGAATGCAGCCAGACCCGCCACGGCGTCACGGCGCCTCTCCAGCCTGGGGGGACTGCACGTGCTCTGTATCGACAACGACCCGGCCATACTCCATGGCATGAGTGCCCTGCTGGACAACTGGCAGTGTGATGTAACCACCGCCGAAAGTCTCGAAGATGCTCGCTATAAGCTGAACGGCACCGAACCCGACATCATCCTGGCGGATTACCAGCTTGATGATAACCGTAACGGCCTTGACGCAATGGACTCATTGAGAGAAGAAGCAACCAATGATATACCTGGCATACTTATTACCGGCTACATGGCTCCGGAAGTCAGAGAAGATGCCATTAACAGGGGCTATCAGATTCTCTATAAACCTGTAAAACCAGCTGCACTCCGGGCAGTAGTTAACAAGTTACTCAAGCAGAAGCGCCCATGACAGATTCAGCAGATGATGCGATCGGAAACACCTTTGCGAAGCTCAGTTACCTGGTTGTCGATGACTTTGAAAACTTTCGCCTCTCGATGCGGCAAATGTTACGCAGTTGTGGTGCCGACAAGATCGAGCTTGTACCCAATGCCTCAGCGGCAATTCAGTACTGTTCCTATAACCATGTAGACGTGGTTCTCTGTGACTACAATCTGGGCGAAGGCAAGAATGGCCAGCACATTCTGGAGGAACTGCGGCACAAAAAGCTCCTGAAACGCTCGTCCCTGTTCCTGATGGTCACCGCTGAAACTTCAAAAGAAATGGTCATGGGTGCGCGGGAATATCAGCCCGACGCTTACCTCACCAAGCCCATCAACCGTGCCATGCTGGAGAAAAGGCTGAGCGCTTTGATAACCCAGCGAAGTGCCCTGCTTCCCATTAACCGGGAAATCGACCGTGAGAACTACCCTGAAGCCATCTCGCTATGTTTGCAGGCGCTGCCAACAAAACCACGATACAAAACATGGCTGATGAAAACCCTTGCGGATCTCTACCAGCGGGTAGGCGATTTCAGTCATGCCCTCAAGATTTATGACGACGTGCTGGCCCAGAGGGATCTCTCGTGGGCCAGACTGGGGCGTGGCAAGATTCTGGTGGCCAACCAGAACTACGATGATGCGATTACCACCCTCCGGGCTCTGATAGCCAAACACCCGGATTACATGGAAGCCTATGATCTGCTGGCCGAAGCACTGGAAAAACAGGGGCGTCCTACACAGGCGCAGCAAATCCTGGAAAAAGCTGCAGAGCATTCACCGAACGCTCTGTTGAGACACAAGCATCTGGCCACACTCGCCGCCTCCAATCAGGACATGTCTGTAGCATCGCAGGCATGGCGCCAGACCGTCACTCTGGGCACTCACTCGATTCACGACAGCTCGGAGCATTATCTGGAACTCGGACAGTCGCTGTCGGATCTCAGTGAGGGGGATACCTCAGACGAAGGCTCCGCCCATGCTGATGAAGCGCTCACCATCCTCCGGCGGATGGAAAAACGTTTCGCTGAACAGGAAACTATCAAGCTCAGAAGCCGTATCGTCCAATCGCGGGTTCATGCTGGCCAGGGTAAGATGAACGAAGCCGAGAAGGCCCTCGAGAGCATTGCCGGGGAACTGGGCAATGCTGAGCTTATGGATCCGGAGGCCAGCCTGGACTATGCAAAGACACTGTTCAGGCTGGGAAGGGAAGATGAAGCTAAAGCACTGCTGAAAGATTTGGCCAACCGCTGCCAGGACAACCCGACCTTACTCCAGAAGATCGAAAACCTACTGGACGAGCCGGTAGGATTCCGGCAGAAACTGCAGGCCCGATCGCTAAACCGGGATGGCATCAAGGCCTTTGAATCGGGCCAGCTTGATGAGGCAGTAATGACGTTCAGCCAGGCCCTCGAAATAGTACCTTCACACGCTGCACTCAACCTCAACCTGGTTCAGGTATTGATGAAGAAATATCAGGAGACACCAGGCGATCGGGACCTGTTGAAGCGTTGCCATAAACACCTTGCCCAGCTCTCCGAATTGCCGCAGCAACACCGGCAGTACCGGCGCCTGATGTCCCTGCGTAAAAAACTGGAAGGAATGATGTCATGAGCACCCAAAACCAACCAAACCCGACCAAAACACGTGAGTCTCAAAGTATCGACTTTTCGATGGTTTTGGCGTCCGCCGTTCATGACATGAAGAACTCCCTGGGCATGCTGCTGAACTCTCTTGACGAACTACGCCAGGAGCAAGCCAACTCCATGGAGGAGTCGTCCCGGTTCAATACCGTCCAGTATGAGGCGGAGCGTATGCACAATGACCTTGTGCAGTTGCTCGGCATCTACCGGTTGGGTGAAAACAACCTCTCGGCCCACATCGAGGAACATTTTGTTCCTGATTTTCTTTCCGAGCATATGGCCCGCCATACCCCCCTTCTTGACGGCCTGGGAATCGAGTTAACCATTGAAGCCGATGACATCAACGGGTTCTTCGATGACGATCTGCTGACCGGCGTTCTCAACAACACCATCAACAATGCCATCCGTTATACCAGGAGCAGAATCAAACTCACCGCATCAGAACGGGAGGGCTTTCTGGTTATTGGCGTTGAAGACGACGGTGACGGATACCCTGAAAGCATGCAGCACAGTGGCACGCCCGGATTCAAATCGCTGGATTTCAAGAGTGGCAGCACCAGCCTCGGATTGTTCTTTGCCTCCTCTGTTGCTCAGCTACACAGTGAAGGCGACCGGACGGGGTCCATCAGACTGCATAATGGCGGCAGTTTGGGCGGCGGGGTATTTGAGATCTGGTTGCCCTGATTCATTTTCCATAAAAAACCCCGGCAGCTTACGCTGTCGGGGTTTTTGGGTATTAGGCGTCTGACGATGACCTACTCTCACATGGGCAAAAGCCACACTACCATCGGCGCTGGTCTGTTTCACGGCTGAGTTCGGGATGGGATCAGGTGGT
>JBHEPI010000076.1:0-25255 GCA_046260345.1 Marinobacter sp.
GGGCTTCCAGCCTTTTGCATCTCTCTCGACCCGGCGGCGATCCAGTTCGGTCTGATCTATTTCCACGTTGATGGAACGGTTGGGGATGTCGATGCGGATCAGGTCGCCATTCTCGATCAGGCCAATGGCGCCACCTGCGGCCGCTTCGGGAGACGCGTGGCCGATGGACAGGCCGGAAGTGCCACCGGAAAAGCGACCATCATATGGTATTTCGGCGAGTTCGGGGCAACCTTGCAAAGTTGCGGAACCCTGCGGGAAAGCTGGTCGATCTCGTTGAGGGTGAACGGCACGCCGCCTTCCTGAGCGGCAGCCAGCAGGTGCAGAATGGTGTTGATTGAGCCGCCCATGGCAACGTCCATAACCATGGCATTTTCGAAAGCCTCAAAGGAAGCAATGCTCAACGGCAGCATGCTGGCGTCGTCTTCTTCGTAATAGCGCCGTGCGTTCTCTACAATCTGGCGACCCGCTTTCAGAAACAGTTGCTCGCGATCAGAGTGGGTGGCAAGCAGGGAGCCGTTGCCGGGTAATGCAAGGCCGATGGCCTCCGTCGAGCGCTTGCGCCAGCCATATTGCGGCCTGCGGTGGATGTCCGCGAACGATACTGGGGCATGGTTTTCTCGTCTCTCTTGTGCAACTGGGTCAAAAACGGAAGGCAAAAGGATACCAGATTACCCCTTGATCGCATGGTTGTTTTGGTCATCCGTGCTTACAATGTGTAACAGAGTTAATAAACAACTGATCAAGGAGTAGTGCTATGGCTGGCCAGGAAAGCCTGCCGCTGCGTCGTCTCAAACAGTTTCAGCCGCTGAACCGGCTGACGGACGATCAGCTTGTATTGCTAGCAAGCCGGGCCGAGCGGAGAACCTATGGCCCGGGGCAGCGGGTGGTCGAGCGTGGTGTACGTGATGGGCTGGATATCTTCCTGATTGCTGGTAGTGTCGAGCTTGAATCCATCGACAGCCGCAAGTCCACCATCGATGCGGACAGCGACAAAGCCCTCAATCCTATCGCCAGGCTGCAGCCGCGCATGTACGACGTGACGGCGACCAAAGCCAGCGAGTTTCTGGTAATTCAGCAGGATATCCTGAACCAGCTATTGCGATCGGCGCCGGTGCCTCAGGTCGAGATGGATTCGGGGGAGGCGCTCGGGGGGGATGGCAGCGAGGAGCACCATCTGCTGATGGAGTTTTATGCCGAGCTGCGCTCCAACCAGCTCAGCCTGCCCAGCGTTCCCGATGTGGCATGGAAAGTTCGCAGAGCTGTAGACCGCGAGGAATCCACAGCAGATCAGGTAGCCGGCGCGATTTCCGCTGACCCGTCGATAGCGGCCAAGCTGGTACGGGCCTGCAATAGTCCGTTGTACCGGGGTTTCAGTGACGTCCGTAATGTCCGCGAGTCGGTTGTCAGGCTGGGTATGCGCACCACCCGCCAGCTCGTGACTGTATTCTCCATGAGGGAGGTGTTCAAAACACGGCAGGCGTCTCTTCAGAAGGAGATGGACAAACTCTGGCGGCATTCCCGCGAGGTGGCGGCGCTTTGCTGGGTGCTCGCTGACAGCGCCACCTCAATCAACCCGGAAGAAGCCCTGCTCGCCGGGCTGCTGCACGATATCGGGGTGGTGCCTGTGCTGGTTCAGGCCGAACATCACGTTAACCTGTTCGCTGATCAGGCCAATCTAGAACACGCCATCAGAGAGCTTCGTGCGGATGTGGGTACGGCCATCCTGGAAAGCTGGTCTTTCCCGGCAAGCTTTCTCGAGGCCACCCGCCATGCCGAGGACTGGGGGCATGAGAGCCGTGAGTCGTCGCCTCAGCTGGCAGATATTGTGATCGTGGCCCAGTTGCATGCCATGATCGGCTCCAGCCAGAACGGCAGTTTGCCGCCTTTTGATGAAGTCCCTGCCTATCGCCGGCTGGGCGAACTTGAACTGAATGCTTCCCGCAGCCTGCAACTGTTGACGGAAGCCCGCGCAAGGGTGGACGAAGTCCATCGCCTGCTTTCAATACACTGAGAAAGTGACAGGATGGTCAGTCTTCCGGGACCTGTTTACTGATGAAAATACCAAAAATGAATGTACCTCTTTTTCCACTGAACTCCGTTGTACTGCCCGGGGGGCGCATTCCCCTCCAGCTGTTCGAGCCAAGATATATCGATATGCTGACCCGTTGCCTGAAGGAAGACCGGGGCTTTGTCGTCGTTCTGCTCAGGGAGGGACTGGAAACAGGCACCGCTGCTGCTTTTTATGACATTGGCACTTATGTGCGCATTATTGATTTTCAGCAGCTGGACAATGGCCTGCTGGGGATTACCGTTGAAGGTCAGGACAAGGTAACCGTGGTGCGCGCCTGGCAGCAGCCGGATGGCCTGAATGTGGGCGATGTGGAATGTTTGCTGGCAGAAGATGAGCTGAGAGTTCCCGAGCGTTTTACCGAGCTGCCCTCGGTACTCAAGGCGCTGTTCCGCCATCCGGTCATCCGCGAGCTGGACATGGATGTAGACTATGACGACGCCAGGGATGTGGGCTGGCGGCTGACGGAACTTCTGCCGCTGGACAAGCAGGAAAAGCAGCGACTGGTTGAGCTTCAGGACCCGCTGGAACGACTGGAGCTGCTGCTGGGGTTGCTGGAGGCGCTGGAGCAGAACTGACGCGCGCTCAGCCCGTTGGGCTATACAGCAGAACAGCTTCCGACCAGTGATGAGTAATATACCAGATGGTGTAGAGCAGCCATGCAATACCCGCTGCCAGTGACGAACTGTCAGTTGTCAGGGGGATATTGTCATAACGGCTGTAGCTGGCCCGTGTCAACCCGGAGATTGAAAGCCCCAGAAGCAGTCCTGCCATCACATCCGTAAACCAGTGGATCCCCAGATACAGACGACTCACCGCCACCAGGACGATAGGAAGGCTAAATAACAGGTAATAGCGCCAGCGCTGCCGGTGTCGGCTTTCCCGGGCAATGAAGCTGGCGGTGAGCGCCAGGAACACGGTAATGCCAGTGGTGTGTCCACTCGGAAAGGAACCCGAGGCGGGTGGGCCGAGCACAATGTCTGGCCGTGGAATGGCTGACAGATGTTTGAATGCCGACACCATCACCGTCGCCAGCAGTGCGGCACCGGCAATATGCAACGCTGCTGCGTAGAATCCACGCATGCTCAGAGCCAGTGCAGCCAGCGCCGCTGCTGCCAGCAACACCGGTGGGTCGCTCAACAGCGTCAGCAGGATCAACACCGGATCGAGCAACGGATTTCTTAGTTGTGCGAACCAATCCAGTGTCAGGTTGTTGAAGGGCGTGAATATCTGGGTAGCCGTGGCCAGTTGCCCAAGAATCATGAACAGTGCCCCGCCACCCAGCGCCAGCGATAATGAGGGTAGAGGAAACTCGCCGGCCTGTGCCGGCCGCTGGCTGGTGTACAGGCGCCAGAAGCGATGAGTGGTGTGGTAACGGGCCATCAGGCCGGCAAGCCAGTGGTAGAGCCGGCTGCTATGGCCAAGCCCGAGTTGGAAGCGGATCAGCAACAGGTAAATCAGTAACAGCACGCCGGTGCTGATACCGATGACCGGGTAGAAGTGCGCAGGTGGTTCGAAATCACTGGCCAGGGCGCTGCCAACCAGATAGCCCGGCAGAACATAGGTGGGTGCCCAGGCAATTGCTGAAGACAGGTTGAAGGCCAGAAACCGCCGCCAGGACATCATGAATGCGCCCGCAACCAGGGGTATGATCGGGCGTATCGGACCGACGAAGCGCCCGATGACCACACTTTTGCCGCCGTGCAGACAGAAGAACACCTCGCCCTTGGCGATGAATCCCGGGAAGTGGTTCAGCGGCCATAGCTGTTCCAGCCGGCCCTGGAACAGTCTGCCAAGAGCAAAGCTGATACTGTCGCCGGCAACAGCGCCGGCGCCCGCCCAGAACAGCACCTCCAGAATCGGTATTGAAACTTGTCCGGCCAGTGCTGCCACAGCAAAGATAATGGCCACACCGGGAATCAGAATGCCTGCCAGGGCCAGAGATTCCAGAAAGGCGGTTGCGAAAAGAGCGACCGAGAGCCAGCCAGGGTTGCTGCCCAGCCATGCAGTCAATGCCTGGAGCCACTCGGAACTCATGGCTGGCGAACTTCTCCCTGGCTATACCAGACAGAGTCGGCCCCACGTTTTCTGGCTTCCTCCAGTGCCTGCCGCACCCGTTTTCGCAGGTCGGCGGTGCGGGTATCTGAGCTGGCGCGGGTGGTACAGCCAAGGCTGACCGTGACTTTGCCCGCCGGCGGCCAGACCTGCTCTGCGATAGTGCGGCGAATACGCTCGGCGATCACGCGAACACCTTCTTCGGGGGTGAAGGGCAGGATCAGGAAAAACTCGCCATCCTCCAGGGTGTAAAGGGTGTCTCCGGCCCGGATAACCCCGAAAAGGTGCTGTGTCAGATCCCGCAGCAGCCGCTGCATACCGGCGTTGCCGTGGAGATCTTCAGCTTCATCAGCGTAGTCAATGGCCAGGGATATGACCGACAGCGAGTGGGACATCTCGATGGCACGGCTGATTTCTTTCTGCAGGGTTTCGTCCAGGAATCGGGCGTTGTGGGCGCCGGTTATCGGGTCTGTGATGGCCAGGTCTTCCGCGGATTGTGCCATGTGATCATAGTGCCAGATATACAGCGCTGCCACGGCGATCAGAGCAAACACCCCGGAGCTGACGGTGATGGCATGGGTAACTGTCTGTGTCAGTAGCAGAAACGCGATCAGGGCGGTCAGTAACAGCAGAGACAGGATCATGCCCTGGCGCAGGGGCAGGATCAGCAGGTTCAGAAGTACCAGCGGCATGACCCAGTGACTGATTCCCGGTGGATCGAGAGCGTACATAGCGGCGACCAGACCGGCGTTGAGTGCGGCCAGGATGATAAGGTGGCCCGGGGCCGACAGTTGGTGGCGGCGACAGATAAAGGTATAGCCCCCACCGGCAATGGTCAGAAGTGCCATGCCGGACGCCAGGAAGAACAGTTCGTAGAAACCATAGCGAAGATTCTGAAAAGCCAGGCTGGCGATAAAGAGGCTGGCAAACAGGTAACCGGCCAGATGGGTAAAGCTGCGGAGGCGTGTTTCGGTCATGACAGGCGACCTCCGGTTTCTTCGGTACGAGCCGATGGCGTTGTGTGGGACCAGGTGCTATAGGACTGGGCCCGGTTGCCGCCCTGTTGCTGGGCCCGTCGAAGGGCATTGGCGGCGGACTGCTGCAGGCTGTCGGCATCATCGCCAATATTCAGCCCCGCAATGCCTGCGCTGACGGTCAGGTCCAGTTGGTGGGAGGTCAGCAGGGTGCTGAGGCCCCGGCGAATGGTCTCTGCCAGGGTGGCTGCGTCGGTGGTGGCAAATCCGGGCAGGATAATCAGAAACTGCAGATCCGCCACGCGGTAGTAGGTGTCGAAGTCCCGTAGTTGCGAGTGCAGGTAACGGCCGATTCGTGGCAGTATGGAGCGAATATCGGCATCCGGGTTGCTGTCGCTCAGATGGGTATCCAGGCCAATCATGATGACTGACATGTCCGTGCCTTCCCGCTCGCTGCGCTGGATCTCCTTGTGCAGGTCGGCAGACAGGTACTCGCGGCTGGCGGCCTGGGTCAATTCATCGGTGCGACGCAGGGGGGCCAGTTGTCGGGACTTGTATTCCCGAAGAAAGACCAGCAGACCGGACAGCATGATGGTCAGCAATAATGCGCTGATCAGCTGATGACGTTCCGGAATGCCGCCGGACCAATGGGTAGCGAAAAACGCCATAATGGCGATCAGAAAGGTAATGGCTGCGCTCCAGAACACCGGTAGCAAGGCGAATCCCACCAGTGGTGCTACGTACAGCCAGTGGGTGAGGCTTCGGGGCCCGGTCCACAGGCTGGTAAACAGAAGCAGGAGCAGGGCCCCGAACAGCAGGCGATGTATGGCCGGCCAGGGCTGCCGGAAGCGGCCGGGATGGAAGGCGTTGCTGGTGAATACCAGGCCGGCGCCAATAATGGCTGTCACCGCGGTTACAGGCTCCCTTTGAATCGCCGCGAACACAGCAATTGCGAGCAGGATCAGGAACCCCGTTCTCGACAGGCGGCTTAGCAGGAATTTTTCGGCCATATGGGCCATGGTATCCGTCCTCTCCCGGGCGTCCGTGTTTTCAGAGCATACTACAGCAGGTACTGTTCAATGACCCGCGTAATAACGTGTGTCAGGGCGGTATAATAATCGCTTGGGATGCGTACTTGAAACGGGAAAGGTAAAGTTAGGCCCTGATTCGCACAATCGATTTAAAAAACTGAAGGTAATCGGATGGATATTGCAGCTTACATGGCTGATGTGGGACAGCAGGCAAGGCAGGCCGCAACCGCGGTGGCCCGATCCACAACAGCAGTCCGCAATCAGGCACTACTGGCAACGGCTGAGGCGCTGGATGCATCGCGGAGCGAACTTGCTGAAGCGAATGCCCGTGATCTGGAGGCAGGCCGCAGTAATGGTCTGGATGACGCCATGCTGGACCGGCTGGAACTGACGCCGGCACGAATTGACGCAATGATCGAAGGGCTGCGCCAGGTCGCATCCCTGCCAGATCCTATCGGTGAAATTACCGATATGACCTACCGCCCGTCCGGTATCCAGGTCGGGCGCATGCGTGTGCCTCTGGGAGTTATCGGCATTATTTACGAGTCACGGCCTAACGTCACCGTGGAGGCGGCCAGCCTGTGCCTTAAATCCGGTAATGCCACGATTTTGCGGGGAGGCTCCGAAGCCATCCACTCCAACCAGGCCATTGCCTCGTGTCTGGCCCGGGGGTTGTCAGAGTCGGGGTTGCCCGAGAACGCCGTTCAGGTTGTCAGGACCACAGACCGGGCGGCCGTGGGTGAACTGATCACCATGCCCCGGTATGTGGATGTTATCGTGCCTCGTGGTGGTAAGGGTCTGATCGAGCGGATCAGCCGGGATGCCCGGGTGCCGGTGATCAAGCACCTGGACGGTATTTGCCACGTGTATGTCGACAGCCATGCTGACCCTGAGAAGGCCCTGGCTGTGGCCGTCAATTCCAAAACCCAGCGTTATGGCACCTGCAACACCATGGAAACACTGCTGGTGGATCAGGAAATTGCCGGCGACATTCTGCCATTGCTGGCGGACGCATTCCGCGAAAAGGGCGTAGAGCTGCGCGGTTGCGAACGGACCGTACAAATCCTTTCGGACGTGACTGCCGCCACCGACGAGGACTGGACAACCGAATATCTGGCGCCGATTCTCGCCATAAAGGTGGTTGACGGTCTGGACGGTGCTATCGGTCATATCAACCGATACAGCTCCCAGCACACGGACAGCATCATTACCGAGAATTTCACCCGTGCGCGCCGTTTCCTGACGGAAGTAGATTCGAGTTCGGTCCTGGTGAATGCCTCCACACGGTTCGCCGATGGATTCGAATACGGCCTGGGTGCAGAGATCGGCATTTCCACGGACAAGATCCACGCCCGGGGCCCTGTCGGCCTTGAAGGTCTGACATCGCAGAAATACGTGGTGTTTGGCGATGGCCATATCCGGACCTGATTCTGCATGCATGTAATCTACGGCGGTACCTTTGATCCCATTCACCATGGCCACCTGCGGCTGGCGGTAGAGCTGCGGGAGCGGCTGGGTGTGCCCGAGGTGTCGTTGATGCCCTGCCATGTGCCGCCCCACCGTGATCAGCCTGGTGCCACCAGTGAACAGCGGGTGGCCTTGCTGAAACTGGCCATTGCCGATGAGCCGGGCCTGGCGCTGGATGACCGTGAGCTCGGGCGTGATGGTGCCTCCTACACGGCGGAGACCCTGCGCCAGGTGCGTGCAGAGCTGGGGCCGGACGAGCCGCTGACGATGGTTCTGGGCACCGACTCCTTTGCCGGCTTTGACCGCTGGCAGGAATGGCAGCGCATTCCCGAGCTGGCGCATATCGTGGTCGTGCAAAGACCCGGGCCTGGCCTGGCGCCGGGGGGTGTGCCCGACCGCCTGTTGCAGGAGCGCCGTGTTGACAGTGTGGAAGCGCTCTATGGTGCGCCCTGCGGTTATATTCTGGAGCTGGATCCGCCCCTGCTGGATATCTCGGCCACAGGCGTCCGAGAGCGTATTCTGTCCGGTCGGTCGCCCCGGTATCTCCTGCCAGACAGCGTGTGGCAGGAAATTCGTCACCGGAGACTCTACGGTGCATGACCTGTCGGGAACTTTTAGTGCTACAATCCCGTTTGAATATGACTTTTCGGGTGGCCGCCTTCGCCGCTGCCCGCCAACAGGGTGATTATGCAGGCAGAGCAACTGAAAGAACTGGTCGTGGGTGCGCTTGAGGACGTCAAGGCGCAGGACGTGAGTATTATTGATGTCAGGGGAAGAACCAGCGTTACGGATTACATGGTGCTGGCTTCCGGTACCTCCAACCGGCACGTGAAATCCCTTGCGGATTCCGTGGTGTCGGAAGCAAAGGAGCAGGGGGTCAAGGCCAGTAATGTGGAAGGCGCCAACGCCAGTGACTGGATTCTGGTTGATCTCGGCGACGTGGTGGTTCACGTCATGATGCCTGCAACCCGCGAATTTTATGATCTTGAGCGCCTCTGGCGCGATGCTCCGGATCTGGGTGCTGCAGGTAGCGAATAGACATGCGGTTACGTCTGGTCTGTGTAGGGCAGAAGATGCCTGAGTGGGTCAGCCAGGGCTATGCGGAATATGCACGGCGGATGCCACCGGAGCTGCCCATTGAGCTGGTGGAAATACCGATGCCTCATCGTGGCAAGAACCCGGACATTCCCCGGTTGATGCAAAAAGAGGCGGATGCGATCCTGTCGGCCCTGGGTTCCCGTGACCTGGTGATTGCTCTGGAAGTCGGTGGCCGTAACTGGTCCACGGAGAAACTCGCCAGCCAGCTTGAAAACTGGCAGCAGGACGGCAGGGACATCAGCTTCCTTGTCGGCGGCCCTGACGGCCTTGCCGAAGCCTGTCGGGCCAGGGCTGACCAGTCCTGGTCGCTGTCTCCACTGACCCTGCCACACCCGCTGGTTCGCATTCTGCTTGCCGAACAGCTTTACCGGGCCTGGTCTGTCACCCGCAATCACCCATATCACCGGGCCTAGGAAACCGATATGCCCTGGGGAGAATTCAAGGATACTGCAGCCGAGCGGCGCCTTTTTCAGCGTCGCACCGTGGTCATGATGATTCTGGTCGTCATATCGCTGGGGCTACTGATTGCCAGGATGTACCAGCTGCAGGTGGTCGAACACGACATTTACACGACCCTGTCTGATAAAAACCGGGTTCAGGTTCAGTCGGTCGCACCCCCCCGGGGACTGATTTACGACCGCAATGACCAGCTTCTTGCGGAAAACCGCCCGGTGTTCAGTGTCACCCTGGTTCCTGAGCGCGTTGGCGATATGGACGAAACACTTGCCAAGCTCCACAGCATGCTGGACATTTCCGACGAGGATATGGAGCGGTTCCGGCGGCGTCTGTTGGAGCCCCGCCGGCCGTTCCAGGAACTCCCCCTGCGGTATGACCTGAATGAACAGGAAATTGCCCGGCTTGCGGTTCATCGTCACGAGTTGCCCGGCGTTGAGGTATCCGCCGAGCTGGTTCGCTACTATCCCCACAGTGAGTTGACGGCCCATGCCCTCGGCTATGTCGGGCGGATCAACCGTGAGGAACTGCAGCGAATCGATCCGATCAACTACGCCGGTACCAATTACATTGGCAAATCCGGTGTTGAGCGTTTCTATGAAGAGCTTCTTCACGGCCGGGTGGGTTATCAGCATGTTGAAACCAATGCCCGGGGCAGAACATTACGGGTGCTGGAACGCCAGAACCCGGTGCCGGGAGAAGACATTCGCCTGCATATGGATCTGCGGCTGCAACGGCTGGCCCACGAACTGCTTGATGGCCGGCGTGGCGCCATCATAGCCATAGAGCCTTCCAGCGGCGGGATTCTGGCCCTGGCCAGTGTGCCGGGATTCGATGCCAATCAGTTTGTGACCGGTATTGGCGTCGAGGCCTATCGTTCACTCAGTCAAAGCATTGACAAGCCCCTGTTCAACCGTGCCCTTCGCGGGCAGTATCCGCCCGGCTCGACGCTCAAACCCATGCTGGCCGTCGCCGCCCTGGACAGCGGCGTTACTACCCGTGAGAAAACAATCTGGGATCCGGGCTACTTTCAGCTGAAGGAAGGCGGCCGGCGTTACCGGAACTGGAAGCGCACAGGCCACGGCTGGGTCAACCTGATGGATTCCATGGCTCAGTCCACTGACACCTATTTTTACCAGGTGGGCGTTGAAATGGGCATAGACACCATGCACGAATATCTTTCTGCCTTCGGCTTTGGCGAGGATGCAACGCTGGATGTTTCGGGTGCCCTGAGCGGGCTAATGCCTTCAAGGGACTGGAAGCGTGCCGTGCACAATGAGCCCTGGTATCCCGGCGATTCGGTCAACCTGGGTATAGGCCAGGGATATATGCTGTCAACGCCACTGCAGCTGGCCACGGCGACATCGGTTATCGCTAACCGTGGCAGTTGGCATGAGCCGCGGCTTCTCAAGGATGTTATGGGGGATCGTGCCACTGACGATGTGCTGCCTTCGGGCACTCACAAGTCCATTGAGCTGAAGAATCAGGATGACTGGGAGTTTGTAGTGGATACCATGGCAGCGGTGATGCATGGCAGCAAAGGCACGGCCCGCGGTGCTGCCAAAGGTGCACCCTATCGGATGGCCGGCAAGACCGGGACGGCTCAGGTGTTCAGCCTTGCCGAGGATGAAGAGTACGAAGAGGAAGATGTGCGCGAGCGTCTGCGGGATCACGCCCTGTTTGTTGGCTTTGCGCCGGTGGATGATCCTCAGATTGCCGTTGCTGTTATCGTGGAGAATGGTGGCAGTGGCAGCGGCACAGCCGCGCCGGTCGCCCGGGCATTGTTTGATGCCTGGCTGCTGGGCTTCCCGAAAGAAGGGGAGGCGCTTATCGTGGGTGAGCCGGAAGAGGGTTCTCTCTGATGGCGGCAGGAGGGATGTTCAATCAGTCTGCACTTCGTCCGTTATCCGGACCCAGGGGTATCTGGTCTGCGCTGCACATTGATCCTTTGCTGATGCTTTTGCTGCTGGCCCTGATTGCCGGCGGTCTTGTGGTGTTGTACAGCGGGGCAGATCAGAACATGGCGGTGGTAAAGGCCCAGGGGATCCGTATGGGTGTCGCCCTGGTGGTCATGCTGGTATTTGCCCAGCTTGATCCTGCCGTGTTCAAACGGTGGGCTCCCTGGCTGTATGTTCTTGGTCTGGCTGGTCTGGTTGCTGTACTGCTTGTGGGCGTGGGCGCCAAGGGTGCCCAGCGTTGGCTGGCCATTCCGGGGTTGCCGCGGTTCCAGCCTTCAGAGCTGATGAAGCTGGTGGTGCCCATGATGGTTGCCTGGTACCTGTCGCGCCATTACCTGCCGCCCCGGCTACGGCACCTGGCCGTGGCGCTTCTGGTCGCCCTGGTGCCCATGGTGCTGATTATCCTCCAGCCCGATCTTGGAACCTCTTTGTTGGTCGGGGCTGCGGGGGTTTTCGCGGTATTTTTTGCCGGCATAAGCTGGCGCCTGATCGGTGCTTTTTTCGCCATGGTGTCTGTAACAGCGCCCCTGATGTGGTTTTTTGCTATGCGCGAATACCAGAAGCAGCGGGTATTAACCCTGCTCGATCCGCAGAGTGATCCACTGGGTGCGGGCTGGAACATCATGCAGTCCAAGACTGCTATCGGGTCCGGTGGCATGGATGGCAAGGGCTGGCTTCAGGGAACCCAGTCCCACCTGGAGTTTTTGCCGGAAAGCCATACCGATTTTATTGTCGCTGTGCTTGCCGAGGAATTCGGCTTTATCGGTGTTCTTGTGTTGCTTGTGCTTTACCTGCTGATTATCCTGCGCTGCCTGTATATCGCTGCTACTGCTCAGGACTCGTTCAGCCGTCTGCTGGCGGGAGCGCTGACGATGACGTTCTTCCTCTACGTATTTGTCAATGTGGGGATGGTCAGCGGGTTGCTTCCGGTAGTGGGGGTTCCCTTACCCCTCGTCAGCTTTGGCGGAACCTCCAGTGTCACGCTGATGGCTGCGTTTGGCGTGCTTATGTCGATACAGACTCACAGACGGATGATCACTGCATGACGGGGACAGGCCCAGTATGGACAGCGGGTAATGGTTGCCTTGCTGGCTGCCGTGGTAATCTTGGCGGCCTCAGCCTCTCAGGTAGCCTCATGAAATCAGTCATTAACAGTATGGGTCACGGACTGGTCGTCGTTCTTTTGCTGGTGCCGTCCCTGGCAACGGCGCAGTATCATCAAACCCCTGAAGGCCGGGCCTTTATTCAGGAAATGGCAGACCGTTATGGTTTTGAGAGTCACCGGGTCGAATCGCTACTGGCCGAGGCCGAGCGTAAGGATTCGATTCTGGACGCCATTAGCCGGCCGGCAGAGAAAACACTGGAATGGCACCAGTACCGCAAGATTTTTATCCGCCAGGAAAGAATTGACCAGGGTGCCGAATTCCTCCGGCAGCACCGGGAGGCATTTGAGCGGGCAGAGGATGAGTACGGGGTGCCGGCGCCGGTTATCGCCGCGATTATCGGTGTGGAAACCTGGTTTGGCAGATACAGGGGCAAGCACAGAGTCCTGGATGCGCTGGCCACACTGGCGTTTGATTATCCCCCGAGGAGCCGCTTTTTTCGCAGCGAACTGGTGCAATACCTGCTGATGACCCGTGAGCAAGGCTTTGATCCGGCGAAACTTATGGGGTCCTATGCAGGTGCAATGGGATATGGTCAGTTCATCTCCAGCAGCTACCGGCATTACGCCATCGATTTTGATGACGATGGTGTTGCCGATATTCTCAATAATCCAGTGGATGCTATCGGAAGTGTGGCCAATTATTTCCGCGCCCACCAATGGAAACCGGGTGAACCTGTTGCGGAACAGGTACCGGACACCTTGCCGGATGAATCGCCATTGCTGACCGGGGAACTGAAGCCCGTCCTGGCAGTCAGTGACTATCGGCAAGCCGGGCTGGAGCCGGGTATCGAACTGGCGGGTGATGCAAAAGCCCGGGCAATCCGTCTTGTGGGGGCTGACGGGCCGGAGCTATGGCTGACATACCATAATTTTTATGTGATAACCCGCTACAATCACAGTCATCTCTACGCTATGGCAGTATTCCAGCTGGCCAATGCATTGAGTGATAAAGTTGGTGAGTCAGAACAACTAAACGGGGTGGGTAGCAGCTCGTGATTACGCGTTATTGCTTGGTTGTTGTTATTGGGACACTGGTTCTGGCTGGGTGCGCTTCATCGCCGGAACCGGATCATTCCTCCAGATATACCCTGTCTCAGGACAAGGCGCCGGCAGGGAGCTTTGACGTGTCCGGGCTTGAGGATGCAGAACCAAAATATGAGGAGCCACGGGGCGCTGGCAACAAATCCCCGTATAAAGTCTGGGGCAAGGAATACACGGTTCGGGACAGCAACGACGGTTATGTCCAGCGGGGCACGGCAAGCTGGTATGGAGAGAAGTTCCATGGTCATAAAACCTCCAACGGAGAGATTTTTGACATGTATGAGATGACCGCGGCCCACAAGAACCTCAGAATTCCGGGATATGCCCGAGTGACGAATCTTGATAACGGGCGTTCTGTGATCGTCAGGGTGAATGACCGCGGCCCTTTCCATGGCGATCGCCTGATTGATCTTTCCTACGCTGCCGCCAAGAAACTCGGCTATCAGGGCAGGGGGACCGCTAGGGTGGAGGTTGCTGCCATCACCGTTAAACCGGATGGCTCGATGACTCTGGCAGGTAAGGCGTTTCCCGACGGTAAAGCAACGGTTCCGGCAGAGCGCATGGCCGAATCCGCCAAGGGCAGCAAGGCTTTATTTGTCCAGTTGGGCTCCTTCAGCCAGCGCAATCCGGCCGAAGTGCTTCTCAAACGCGCCCGCAAAAATAGTGAGGACCCCATGAGAGTGAGGGAGGTGGAAACCGCTTCTGGTCGTTTCCATCGTGTCCAGGTAGGGCCGTTCAGTGATGAGGATGAAGCACTGAGAGCCCAGAACCTGCTTGAAAATAAAGGATTCGGCCAGTCAATATTGCTGACCGACACGCATTGAACCAGTCACCTACTTGATATCGAATAGACCCATGGCAATAAACAATCTATTACGCGCTTTTACCGCTGTTATCCTACTCGCTCTGCTGGCGGCAACGCCGGTTGGGGCAAAGTCCGTGCTGATCCCGTCACCGCCGCAGATTGCAGCGAGCTCCTACATTCTGATGGACCCGCTCTCCGGGCGCATCATCATGGAGGAAAACAGTAACGAGCGTCTGCCCCCGGCAAGCCTGACCAAGATGATGACAGCCTATATCGTCGAGCGGGAGCTGGACGAGGGCCGGATAGCCATGTCTGACATGGTTCCCATCAGTGAAGATGCCTGGCGCACTGAAGGGTCGCGAACATTCGTTCAGGAGGGCACCCAGGTGTCCGTGGAGGACTTGCTGAGGGGCGTCATCATCCAGTCGGGTAACGACGCGTCTGTTGCACTGGCCGAGTTCGTTGCCGGAAGCGAGGACGCTTTCGTTGATATCATGAACCAGCAGGCGGAGATTCTGGGCATGGACGATACCAGGTTTGCAAACGCCACTGGCCTGCCATCACCCGACAATTTTTCAACCGCTTACGACCTGGCACTGCTGGCAAAGGCCATCATCAACGATTACCCGGACAACTATCCTCTGTATGCGGAAAAGCATTTTACTTTCAACAATATACGTCAACCCAACAGGAACAGCCTGTTATGGCGTGACGACAGCGTTGACGGCCTGAAAACAGGCCACACTGAAGAAGCGGGCTACTGTCTGGTGGCGTCGGCCAACCGTAATGATACTCGCATGATTGCGGCGGTTATGGGTGCAAAGAGTTCGGCTTCCCGTGCCCAGGAAGTGCAGAAAATGCTTAATTACGGCTTCCGTTATTTCCAGTCAGAACGCTTGTTCCGTGCCGGCCAGGAACTGATGGAAGCCAAGGTCTGGGGTGGTGATAGCGACACGCTTTCCGTCGGCCTCATGGAGGACGTTCAGGTGACGATTCCGAGAGGCTCCCGGGACTCTCTGGACTCCACCGTGGAACTGGACTCAGTCATCAAGGCGCCTGTGTCCAAAGGGGATGAACTGGGACGGGTAACCGTGAAGCTGGACGATGACGTGGTGGTTGATCAGCCGGTGCTTGCCCTCAGTGAGGTGCCGGAAGGAGGGTTGTTCAAGCGCATCTGGGACGCCATCAAGCTATTCTTTATGCAGTTATTTGAGTAAGGGCCGGGAGAATTCCGCAATGAGTGAGCCAAAGGCACCCAAAATCGAGTTTCCTTGTGACTATGTCATCAAGGTGATCGGAGACTCCGCCCCGGATTTCGTGGAGTTTGTGGTGGAAGTTGTGGAGCAGCATGCGCCCGGGATTTCGGAAAAAGACATTTTTGTCAGGGAAAGCAGCGGGGGTCGCTTCTCGTCAGTGAACCTGACCATCGTCGCCACCGGTGAGCCGCAGCTCAAGGCACTGTTCGAAGAGCTCAAAGCCAGTGGCCGGGTCCATATGGTGTTGTGAGCTGATGGACGAATTGATTGTCCGTACTCTTGGGGAGCAGCCGTACCTGGAAACCTGGGAGGCGATGAAGGCGTTTACCGCCGGGAGAGACGCGTCAACGCCGGACGAAATCTGGCTACTGGAGCATCCGCGGGTTTACACTCAGGGGCAGGCCGGTAAGGCCGAGCACATCCTTGCTCCGGGTGATATTCCGGTCATACAGGTAGACCGAGGCGGACAGGTTACTTATCACGGCCCCGGGCAACTGGTGGTCTACCTGATGATTGACCTGGCCAGGCACCGGCTTGGTGTGCGCTCGCTGGTGGATGTGATCGAGAAGTCTATTGTCCAGACCCTGGCAGTATTCGGAATTACCGCCGCGCCACGACCGGATGCGCCGGGTGTCTATGTTGACGGCGCGAAAATCGCGTCTCTCGGCCTGCGAGTGAAGCGCGGCTGTTCTTTTCATGGTCTGGCACTGAATGTGGCAATGGACATGGAGCCGTTTTATCGCATCAACCCTTGCGGCTACGCCGGCATGCGCATGAGCCAGATCAGTGACTTTGCTCCCGGCGCAGACATCAACGACGTCACCCGCATTCTGTCCCAGGAGCTGGTCACCAGTCTGGCCCACGGCACTGTGCGCAGAACTCCCTAATACTCACACACCTGATTGCGGCCCAGCGACCCGGCACGATAAAGCGCGTTTGCATTGGCCTCAATGTCACGGTTTTGAAGGCGCGTGGGTTAGGTTCGAGGCACGAAGTATCCGTATAATGCGTATAAGGGCCAATAACGCCGACATTTACTGAACCGGGCAGGTTTTTTGATGGCATCCAGACCCAAAAGCACCTCCGTTGCACGTATAAAGACCGGAAGCTTTGAGCGCCGGCTGTCCCTCACCAGGGCCGGCCTGTTTGCCGGTACACGTATGGCTTCGCATATGGCTACCAACTGGTTTGGCGGCAAGGACAAGCGGGACGCCAGGCATCGCGCCATGTTATCCAGTCAGGCTGAATTCCTGGTTGACGAACTTGGCAAGCTCAAAGGCAGTGTGGTGAAAATCGGACAGGTGATGGCTCTGTATGGCGAGCACTTCCTGCCGGAAGAGGTGACCGAAGCGCTACACACCCTGGAAGACCAGACTACCTGGCTGGAATGGCCGTCCATTGAACGGGTGCTGAAAGACGAGTTGGGTGCTCAGCGGCTGGCAGAACTGGAGGTGGATCCTGACCCTATCGGTGCCGCCTCCCTGGGCCAGGTTCATCGGGCACGCCGGCGCAGCGACGGGCTGGAGCTGGTGCTGAAAGTCCAGTACCCGGGTGTCGACGAGGCAGTCGACAGTGACCTGAATTCGGTTGCCCAGCTGCTCAGGGTCGCGCGGCTGGTTTCGTTTGGCCCGGAATTCAACGACTGGCTGGAAGAAGTGCGGGACATGATGCACCGGGAAGTGGACTATCGCCTTGAGGCCAGCACCACGGAGAAATTTCGGCAGATGTTGTTGGGCGATCCCCGCTTTGTGGTGCCTCGCGTTCTGGAAGAATACTGCACGGCCCATGTGATTGCTTCTACCTACGAACGTGGACATTCCGTGAGTTCGGTGGCGGTCAGGGAGTTGCCCCTGGAGCGCCGAAGTGAGTTGGGCCGCTCGGCGCTCGAGCTGTTTTTCAGGGAACTGTTTGTCTGGGGAGAAATCCAGACGGATCCGAACTTTGGCAACTATCGCATCCGTATTGCCGGTGAATGTGGCGCCGACAACGAGCATGATCAGATTGTGTTGCTGGACTTTGGTGCGGTGCAGGCCTATTCCGCAACGTTTCTTGATCCCGTTATCCAGATGATCCGGGCCTCCTACGAGGGAAATCTGGAGGCCGTTATTGATGGTGGCGTGAAGCTCCGCTTCATGAGCCAGGACTGGCCAGCGGATGTGCTGGAAAAGTTTGGCCTGGTCTGTATGTCTGTGCTCGAGCCCCTGTCCAGGGATCGCAGTGCCTGGCCGGATTATGCAGTCAACGACAACGGACAGTACCGCTGGAAACAGAGCGACCTGCCATCCCGGGTTGCCCGTCAGGCGGCGAGGTCTGCCATCAGCCGATACTTCAAGGTGCCGCCGAAGGAATTTGTCTTTCTTAACCGCAAGCTGATCGGTGTGTACACGTTTATTGCTGTACTCAACGCCGAGTTCAACGGTGAGGACCTGCTGCGTGAATACCTCTATGGCGACCCGGGCACACCGGACGCCTCCAGTACCAGCCAGATAACAAAGGCATAGCGTATACCCTTGCCAATACCCACCAGCACCACAAAGTTGAGCCAGGGTACGCGCATAATGCCCCCCACCAGGGTCAGGGCATCGCCACCGATGGGTAACCACCCCATAAGCAGAGACCACTGCCCATAGCGGTTAAAGCGTGCCCGGGCTTTTTCCAGCTGAATTTCGGTGATGGGAAACCAGCGTTTGTGCTTAAAGCGATCTACTTGCCTGCCGATAACCCCATTAATAACCGAACCGGCGGTATTCCCTGCAGTGGCCCAGAACCAGATCCACCAGAGGGAATAGCCTTGTGTGACCATACCGCCGAGCAGTATTTCGGAGTAGGCCGGCAACAGCGTTGCAGCGGCCAGAGCGGTCATGAAAAGGGTAAGATAGGCCAATGTGAGTCCTCGAAATAATACCGTCAGGCCCGAATGGCGCCGGAGCCTCCAGGGGCACTACGCTGATAATGAACTTCCGTATCAAGACAGGTTGTCGCACCAATGAAAAAGCTGTCCCTTCGCTTCAAACTTTATGCCCTTGTTATCACCCTGCTGCTGATTATGGGGATCAGCATCGTCGTAACCGCTCAGCTGTCTCTCGGGCAGATGGAGCAGCGGATTACCTCCGAGACCCGTGAAACCGTGCAGGGTATGGCCATCGAACGTCTTAGTGCCACCGCCGGCCAGTATGGCGAGTTGGTCAGCGGCCTGTTCGCAACAGCCTACCGGACGCCGGAAGTCGTTCGCAATGTGGTCAGCCGTAACATTCAGGCCGACAGCTCCGGGCGCATCAGCCGTATTGACCTGCAGGAAACCATCGGGGCAATTCTGGAAGAGCAGAATAGCCTGAGTTCCATCTATGCCCAGTTCGAGCCCGATGCCTATGATGGCCAGGATCGTTATTTCACAGGTGGTGTGGAAGAACATAGCAGCGATGAGGGTACGCTGGAGATTTATTACTACCGCACGCCGGACGGAGATGTGATGTTCAGCCGCACGGAAGACCCGGCCACCAAGTACCTCGACGAGCGTAACGAGTTCGGAATTCGCGAGGCAGAATGGTATCTGTGCTCCAGAGATTCCAAAAAACCCTGCATTATGGAGCCCTATGAGTATGAAATCGAGGAGGGGTATTCCGAGCTGATGACCAGCCTGGTGGTGCCCATTCTCAGGGGCGACGAGTTCGCGGGTGTGGCCGGGGTTGATATCAACCTTTCCACGCTGCAGGAAACCGTCCAGAGGGTCAGCCGGGAGCTCTACGATGGTGAGTCGCGGGTTACCCTGCTCAGCAACAAGGGGCTGATTGCCGCCTCCAGCCACTATGGCGAGCACCTGGGCCGGCCACTGTCGGAAGCGCTGCCGGAACAGGCCGATGAGTACACCTCTCTGCACCGTGGCGATGGCACCTACGACGACGGACAAACGCTGGCGGTGTCTTATCCCATTGACATTGATCTGCCGGATACCGAATGGTCGCTGTTGATAGAACTACCCCGTGATATCGCCCTTGCGGACGTTGCCGAGATTACCGGACTGTTATCCAGCGAGGTCGATGCTACCGCAGGAAGGCAGACCATGGTGGGTGTGCTGGTATCGGTTATCGCGATTCTGGTCCTGGTGGTGTTGGTGCGGTCGGTCACCAGACCGCTCAATGAGATTCGCGACCGTATGAAAAATCTGGCCAGCGCGGAGGGGGATCTGACGCGCGAGCTGGATATCGATACCCATGAAGAACTGATTGAGCTTGCCGGTGGTTTTAACCGGTTCCTCGGACGGTTGCGGGAAATGATCAATGATCTGAAAGAGGTCAACACGCAGGTCGGCAAGCAGGCCGCCGATGTTGACGTGATTGCCAGGGAAACCGACAACCAGACCGAGCGTCAGCACCAGGATATCGAGAGTGTTGTCACTGCCATGAACGAAATGTCGGCGGCTGCAGCCGAAGTCGCAGGGTTTGCGGGAGAAGCGGCGGAAAATGCCCAGATGGCCCAGGACGGCACCCGCTTTACCCAGGACACCCTTACCGCCGCCCTTGAGGGTGTCAGCGCGCTGGCGGGTGATATGGACGAGGCCAGCACTGCCATCGGCCATGTCGCCACCCGCAGTGAGGACATCAACCGGATTCTTGAGGTAATCCGGGGTATTGCGGAACAGACCAACCTGTTAGCGCTGAACGCGGCTATTGAAGCAGCCCGGGCCGGGGAGCAAGGCCGTGGTTTCGCAGTTGTGGCGGATGAGGTAAGAACACTTGCCTCCCGCACCCGCGAATCGACGGACGAAATCAGCCAGATGATTGACGGCCTCCAGGCCGACGTAAGTGGCGCAGTCAACGTGATCCAGAGTGGTGTAGACCGGGCAACCCGGGCGGTTGATGGCACCCGCGAGGCAGACCATTCACTTGCCTCGGTGGTCGAGCGAATAACAACGATTGTGGAGCATGTTACCCATGTCGCAACAGCGGCAGAGGAGCAGAGCTCCGTCAGCGAAGAAATCAACCAGAATCTTACCCGTATCGGCGATGCCGCTAACGATCTGCGGGCGCTGTCTCAACGGGTGAGCAGCAGCGGGCGATCCCTTGATGAGCAGGTGAAAGCACTGGATTCCGAGCTGAGCCGCCTTAAAACCTGATCAGGCCGTGAGCTCGAAGAAGTAGTGTTTACAGATTCTGCATCGTCTGTTGCTATCGGTACTATTCAGCCCATCAATTTTATTTTTCAGCAAACGTGCGATCATAATGGCGGTTAATCGAGGCTGTGACAGGCCTGCTTATTCTTTCGGACCAGGAGTTAAAGTATGGAGCAAGTCACTATTTTTGGCCGCGCTTCCTGTGGTTTCTGTACGCGTGCAAGGCAGCTTTGTGAGATCAATGACCTTGCGTATCGCTACGTCGATATCGTAGAAGAAGGTATCAGTAAGGAAGACCTTTCGAAAACCATTGGCAAGCCGGTTTATACGGTTCCGCAGATTTTCGTGGGCCAGGCGCATGTAGGTGGATTCGACCACTTTTCTGAGTTCCTGGAAAGGGCTCGCAGCACGGCCGGCTGATTAGGGATGCAAAAAAAGGGCGCCCCGGATCGATACGGTGGCGCCCTTTTTTGCCTGCCGGTTTTGCCGGCGGGCAGATCAGATCTGGAAATCGGCCTTCAGCTTCTTTTCTACCAGCTGGTTTTTCAGCTTCGCTACCCGCGGCAACCCATCGTCAAACGGCGGGAAGCTCTCGCCGTAAATCAACGGTTCCAGATAGTCACGGCAGTCCTGGGTAATGCCGTAGCCATCATCGGTAATGAAGTGGATCGGCATCTTCTTTTCCTGATTGGCAACGTCTGCCAGTGGCGCTTCACCAATATGCCAACGATACGGCCGTGACTGCTCGCGCACGATGGTAGGCATCTGTGCCTGCTTGCCAGCCAGGGCCATTTCCACGGCCACTTTGCCTACTGCGTAGGCCTGCTCCACATCCGTAGCGGAGGCAATATGGCGGGCGCTGCGTTGAAGGTAATCCGCCACGGCCCAGTGGTATTTGTAGCCCAGGGCCTGGCGCACCATGTTGGCCAGGGCCGGGGCGACACCGCCAAGCTGGGTATGGCCGAAAGCATCCTTGGCACCGGCATCTGCCAGGAAGCGACCGTCTTCGTACTGGGCGCCTTCCGAGGCGACGACGACGCAGTAACCATACTCCTTGACGCAGAAGTCCACCCGCTCCAGGAACCTTTCCCGCTCGAACGGTACTTCCGGGAACAGAATGATATGGGGCGGCTCGCCTTCCCCTTTGCCGGCAAGGCCGCCTGATGCGGCAATCCAGCCCGCGTGTCGGCCCATCACCTCCAGAATGAACACCTTGGTGGAGGACTCGCACATGGAGCGGATGTCCAGGCTGGCTTCCAGCGTAGAGGTGGCAATGTATTTCGCTACTGAGCCAAAGCCGGGGCAGCAATCGGTAAAGGGCAGGTCATTGTCCACCGTCTTGGGAATGCCGATGCAGGTAATCGGATAGCCCATTTTCTCGGCAAGCTGCGATACCTTGTAGGCGGTGTCCTGGGAATCCCCGCCGCCGTTGTAGAAGAAATAGCCAATGTCGTGGGCGCGGAATACTTCGATCAATCGCTCGTATTCCCGCTTGTTCTCGGAAAAGTTTTTCAGTTTGTGGCGACAGGACCCGAACGCACCGCCGGGAGTGTGAATCAGCGCATGGATGTCGTCATCCGTTTCCAGGCTGGTATCGATCAGCTCTTCTTTCAGCGCGCCGATGATACCGTTACGCCCGGCGTAGACCTTTCCGATCTGGTCCGGGTGTTTGCGAGCAGTCTGGATCAGCCCGCAGGCGGTGGCGTTAATGACGGCGGTGACACCGCCTGACTGGGCGTAGAATGCGTTTCTGGTGGCCATTTCCGGCTGTTGCCTCCTGCAGTTTCATCGAGTGCGGCAGATGATACGCCAATCGCTGGTTTTTTTCATGACATCAAACGTCGTAACGAAGGCTTGACGGCCTGCACTCTATACGGGACGCTTTGCAGGTTTCATTTAAGAGGTCGGCAACCGAATGCATATTCATATCCTGGGAATCTGTGGCACCTTCATGGGCAGCCTGGCCGTGCTGGCCAGAGAGCTGGGGCACACTGTGACCGGCTCCGATCAGGGGGTGTACCCGCCCATGAGCACCCAGCTGGAAGCCCAGGGTATTGGCCTAATGGAAGGTTACCATTCTGACAACCTCAAACCGCAGCCGGATCTGGTGCTGATTGGCAACGCCATGTCCCGGGGGAACCCGGAGGTAGAAGCGGTTCTGAACCAGAATATCGACTACATGTCTGGCCCGGAATGGCTCGCCCGGGCGGTGCTGCGACATCGCTGGGTGCTGGCGGTGGCCGGAACCCACGGCAAAACGACCACCACGGCCATGCTGTTGTGGATTCTGGAGCAGGCAGGCCTGGCGGCGGGCTACCTGGTGGGCGGTGTGCCCAATGATTTTCCGGTATCCGCAAGGCTCGGAGACAGCGACTTCTTCGTAATTGAGGCGGATGAGTACGACAGCGCCTTCTTCGACAAACGCTCCAAGTTCGTCCATTACCGGCCCCATACGCTGATACTCAACAATCTGGAGTTCGATCACGCAGATATCTTCGATAACGTGGAAGCCATCGAGCGCCAGTTCCATCATCTGGTCAGAACTGTGCCTTCCCGGGGGCTGATTGTGCGCCCGGCTGTTGATCCGCACCTGGACAGGGCATTGGCAATGGGTTGCTGGAGCGCGGTACAGCATACATCGGTAGGTAGTGAGGTGCCCTACATCGCCGACTGGCGGGCCGAGCTTCTGGCGGAGGACGGTAGCCATTTCATGGTGGTTCACCATGAGCAGCCGGTGGCCGCAGTGCGCTGGTCACAGACCGGCCAGCACAATGTTCGTAACGCCCTGGCCGCCATCGCAGCGGCCCGCCATGTTGGTGTCACGCCGGATCATGCCGTCGCCGCACTGTGCCGGTTTTCCGGCGTCAAGCGGCGGATGGAATTGCTGGCCGATATCGGCGGTATTCATGTCTATGACGACTTCGCCCATCACCCCACTGCCATTACGACCACTCTCGAAGGCTTGCGGAACAAGGTGGGGGAGGAGACGATCCTTGCCCTGATTGAACCCCGTTCCAATACTATGCAACAAGGGGTTCACCAGCAGACCCTGCTGCCCAGCGCGGCCGCGGCAGACAGGGTGATCTGGGCCAATCTGAACCAGATGGACTGGCTACCCGCGTTGATAGAAGGTCACAACGCCACGGCAGAAGCGCCGCATCACCACAGCGTGGAATCCACCGTGGAAGCGCTGATTGGACGGGTTCTGGAACAGGTGTCTGGCCCCTGCCATATTGTCATTATGAGTAATGGCGGTTTTGGCGGTATCCACCAGAAGCTGATCGCGGAACTTGAACGTAAAACCGGCTGACAGGGCGTTTGCCTCTAAAACGAATCAGGGAATTCCAGCATGACAGCAACACCAGAAAACCAGCGGGTCATCAACCTTGCCTTCACCGGCGCTTCCGGCGCCCAGTACGGCCTTCGCCTGCTGCAATGCCTGGTGGCGGCGGATTGCCGGGTACATGTGATGATCAGCAAGGCCGCCCAGGTGGTGATTGCCACGGAAACCGACCTGAAATTACCCGGCAACACGCCTGCCATGCAGGAAGTTTTGACCAGCTATGCTGGCGCCCGGCCCGGGCAGGTATTGGTGTTCGGGCGGGAAGACTGGTTTTCCCCGCCGGCCTCCGGCTCCGGTGAGAAGGCGCCGCTGGTGATTTGCCCCTGCAGCACCGGCACCCTCTCTGCACTGGCCACCGGTGCCAGTAATAACCTGATTGAGAGGGCTGGCGATGTGGCCCTTAAAGAGCGTCGACAGTTGATCCTGGTGCCCCGGGAAGCGCCTTATTCCGAGGTGCACCTGGACAACATGTTGCGCCTGACCCGTATGGGTGCGGTCATCATGCCGGCCAGCCCCGGCTTCTATCACCAGCCGCAATCGGTGAACGATCTGGTGGACTTCATTGTGGCCCGCCTGCTGGACCACCTGGGCCTGCCTCAGGACCTGATGCCACGTTGGGGTGAGGCGCGGCTCAAGGCGAAGCAACCCGTCTGAAGCGCCCGGCGATGGTTTTGGCCAGCCCGATTGATGCTTTTCATCATTGAGCGAAAACGCCGCTCCCCCGAGACTTGGTGAAAGACAACCACAAGACAGTCATTCACCGAGGTTCACCATGATTCCACGCACACTTTTCGATGCTGACCTGGAAGGTTTCCGGGATTCCGTTCGCAAGTTCCTGCAGCAGGAAGCGGCGCCCTACCATGAACAGTGGGAAAAAGACGGTCAGGTAAGCCGGGAGCTTTGGACCAAGGCTGGCGAACTGGGCTTCCTCTGCCCCACAATGCCGGAAGAGTACGGTGGGGTAGGCGCTGATTTCCGCTACAGTGCGGTGATAATGGAAGAGGTTTCGAGAGCAGGCCTGTCCGGTATTGGCTGGACCCTGCATTCCGACATTGTCGCCCCTTACATCCTCAATTATGGTTCCGAAGAACAAAAACAGTATTACCTGCCTAAACTGGCGTTGGGTGAGATGATCGGTGCCATCGCCATGACCGAGCCAGGGGCTGGCTCTGACCTTCAGGGAATAAAGTCCACGGCGGTGAAGAACGAGGCGGGCGATCACTACGTGCTTAACGGCTCGAAAACCTTCATCACCAACGGCCAACTGGCCGACCTGGTGATTGTGGTGGCCAAGACCGACCCGAAGGAGGGTGCCAAGGGCACCAGCCTGTTGCTGGTCGAAAGTGCCTGGGAAGGTTTCGAGAAAGGGCAGAACCTCAACAAAGTGGGTATGAAGGCCCAGGACACCTCCGAGCTGTTCTTCCAGGATGT
>JBHEPI010000080.1:0-33149 GCA_046260345.1 Marinobacter sp.
CCTGACCGAATACCTGCTCTTTGCCGGCTGGCATGGCTACTTTCTTGTGGTTGCCATGCAGTTCTACATTCTGTTCTGGTGCTACAACCAGTTCCGGGCCTGGCGCTGGTTTCCACCTGGCCCGTGCCTGGTTGCCGCATCATTCATCAGCATCGGATGGTGGGGATACTTTCGCTGGCAGTCAATCGACCCACCGGGTTACCTGCACTGGGTCGCTCCTGTGGGATGGCTTTATCTGTTTTTCCTGGCCCTGCTCCTTGTCAGGCACTACCCGAACCTGCAGTCGCAACAGTGGTTCCGATGGGCATCTCACCCCATATGGCTGATCGGCCTTCTGGCAGGCATACTTTTCTTTTCCGTCCAGGGACAACTGGAGTATTCCTCAAAAGAGACCTGGGTCGTCCCCCTGTTCATCCTGACACTGCTATGGTCCCTGCCCCTTCTGGCCGATCGCAGGGCCACAGCGCTGGTCAAGAGGGTCAACCAGGCATCGTTCGGCATTTACCTGGCTCACCCGCTGTTCTTCTCGGTGGTCGACTTTATCACCTGGCAGGTGCCCGTTCCGCTCTGGCTATATGTGATCTGTTTGATGGTCGCTGGCATTGCGGGCTCTCTCCTGATCAACAACCTCGCTAATCGCGCTGACTGGAGTGCGGTAATGTTCGGCAAGCAGTTACAGTTAAAGCACTGATTCGCAGAAATACCAGCGCGTTTACGCTGGTGTTAACTGCGTCATGGGCGACATATCCAATTACTGATACTTTCAATACTCAACAAAATAATTGCAAAGCGTATCAGGGAGAGGTCGAGTCATGAGCCATACACGTTTTACAGGGACGCAGGGATTCATTGCCATTGCGATGGCCGTGTCCTTTTGTGCAGTCGCTCAGGCCGGCCCTGAAAGGACCATTTTTTCTGCGGAAAACGCGCTGTATGGGGCAGGCTTTGATGTTGGCAAAGCGGACGGCTGGATGGATAACGCCCTGCGCTCAGCGATCCGGGAATACCAGTCCGGCCATGCCGATCTGGAGATGACCGGCAACCTGGACTCGCAGACATTGTCCGCACTGGGAATAGCAGCGGCTGATAACGGCACCATCGGCGGCAATGCTGTCTCTGACCGCAATGCGGCCATGGCCGCGATAGGCCTGGAACCCGAGCGTTCTGAATCACCGAGTTCAACCCGATCAGTTGCCACGAAATCCGGGCCAGCACCGGAACCTGAACAGGAAGTGGAGCCAGAGCCTGCCCCGGTTGCACAACCAGAGACGGACACGTCGGAACTAGCTGAAACCATTAAGGAAAAGACGTCTCGGGAACCAACTCCGGAACCGGAGGTTGCTGCGCCCAGCGAACCTGCTGAATCACCCGCTGTCGCCGAAGTCACAGCGCAACAGGCGGAGCCACAACCCGAACCTGAAGTGTCAGACGTTGCCGTAGTGGAAAAAGAAAAGCCCGCAATGCAAGAAGAGCCTGCGGTGGAAGAGGAAACTCGTAGTGGCCCCACGGAGAGCGTGGCCCTGGACGAGCCATCGGAGCCTGCTCGGGTGGTCCGGACGTCTTCTGACAACACCAACGAAACCAGTACTGCGAACAACGGAACGACACATCAAAGCAGTGGCGGGTTTTTCAGCTCAATCTTCGACTTTCTGTTCGGCTGGTTGATCTGATAATCAATCAGAACTTCCAGAAAGGCGTTCTCAAACGCTGTTCAACAACTTCCGGCGGATATCCAACGTCCTTGAGAAGGCGTGGTTCCATGGTAAGGACCAGGTGGAGGAAGTTACGCTTCATTCTCCACCCTTTGTAAAGTGATACTGCTCTGCTCATTTCAATCATCCATTTCGAGGTAACAAAAGGGGCAAACCGTAACCGGTTTTAATTAGTTACCTATTTTATGGATGACGCGTTCCGGGCCACATACTTGGAAACCACTACTCAGCCTCTTTTCAGGGCCCGGGCGGCTAATGACTTATACCTATCCTGCGCCGTTGGACTTGTTCACGAGCGTTTTGTAGAGGTCGTCCTTCAATTTCAGGCGTTGTTGCTTCATCCGATGCAGTTTATCGTCGCCAATCGGGGAATCCCGGCGCTCCAGCCCCTCGATTTCCTGGTCCAGCTCTGCGTACTGTTGAAAATGTTCCTTGAACTTCTGGTCGTTCCTTCTTAACTCGTCAATCAGTTCCTCGAATTGCGGAAATTCTTTGTGAAGCTCATGGTTGGAAATGCCCATTACCTCGTCTCCTTCTGGCTTGTCGCAGAGTGGTTAGTCAGGATGCCATTCCTGCGCCGGAGTTGTGAATAGCCTGTAGTCATTGGAACTACGAATCTACAAATCCGAATCGAGTGGCTCCAGCCCCAGGGATTGTTTGAACTCCCGGTATTTGTCGCGGTAGACAATGGCTCCCAGCGCCATCGCGGCCTTGGTGGCCATACGATCAAAGCTATCACGAATCAGCCTGGGTATGTTTGTTTTCAGCCTTACGCTGGCGGTTTCGATCAACACAGCGCCCATCACCAGCAACGCATCAATTCGCCGGTTGTCGCGGTCGCCATCGATGATCTGTCGGGCCAGGGCCTTTGCATCGCCCAGAATGATGCTCTCTTCTTCATTCAGGCTCGCGCCGTCAAACGACATAAAGCTTTGATAGCGCCTTGCCCGCTTCAGCATGAAGGCTTCTTTCACGGCAGGATCGGGCTCTTCAGGTGCCGGCCGGGTATTGAGAAGGCCATGCAGGCGGAAATCCACCTCCCCGACAGAGCGTTTTTCGTCGAAGACCTGCCTGATGTCTTTACGGGCGATGCCGGAAGTGGTTTCCATAGCCTCGGCAATAACCGCATCGAAGGTGGTTTTTTCCACCACATCCAGCACCCTTCGGATGGTATGAATGGACTTCATGACATCCGGCCACAGCCGCGGGTCCGCCTGCCCCGGTTCCTCCGGTAGCCGTGCCTCCATGGCCCTGGCACTGAAAAAGGCTTTTTCTACATCGCGAACGGCAATGCCAGGTTCGTTAGCAACCCATTTGACGCCATAGTCATTGAGGTCTTCAATCAGGCTTGAGGTAAGAATAAGCAGGTAATACTTCATGCCGAGGGGAAGGTCTGTCACCAGCAACGCTCCTTCACAACAGAGGTACCTGACTACAGGTATAGCTGATTATGGCGTGACTACCAACGTTACCGGCCCCGCTGCACACTCTTCCGACCGGGCCCGGACAACAGCCTTTGACAAACCGCTAATAGCTGGGAGCGATCAATAAGGTATAGGATGATTGAAAGAATCTGAGCATTGACCGGTTTACCTGAGGAATACTGCACATGACGTACGCGCGAATTGTCGGCACGGGCTCCTACCTGCCCGAGAATGTCATGACAAACGAAGACATGGAAAAGATTGTCGACACCAGCGACCAGTGGATTCGTGAGCGTACCGGAATCGAGCAACGCCATATTGCCGTGGAAGGCGAAACCACCGTTGATCTGGCGGAAAAAGCCTCACGCCTCGCCATTGAAGCAGCCGGTATGACGCCAGCTGATATCGACCTGATCATCTTCGCCACATCCACACCGGACAAGATTTTCCCCAGCTCCGCCTGCATCCTCCAGGCCCGCCTTGATATTCATGGCTGCCCGGCTTTCGACATTCAGGCGGTTTGCAGCGGGTTTGTCTACGCCCTCTCGGTGGCGGACAAATTTATCAAGACTGGCAGTAGCAAACGGGTACTGGTTGTTGGCGCCGAGCTGTTTTCCCGCATTCTGGACTGGGAAGATCGCGGCACCTGCGTACTCTTCGGCGATGGTGCCGGCGCCGTGGTGCTGGAAGCCAGCGAGGAAACCGGAATTCTCTCGACCCACATTCACGCTGATGGCAAATTTGTCGATTTGCTGCACGTACCTTACGGCATCGGCGACGGCTTTGATCAGGTCCGTGCCGGCAAGGGGCATGTGCATATGAAGGGTAACGAGGTCTTCAAGGTTGCGGTAAACACGCTGGGGCGAATTGTCGATGAAACCCTGGAAGCCAACCAGATGAAGAAATCCGATGTTGACTGGCTTGTGCCTCATCAGGCCAACCTGAGGATCATTGCCGCCACGGCCCGCAAGCTGAATATGTCTATGGACCAGGTGGTGGTGACCGTCAACAGGCATGGCAACACCTCCGCCGCCTCCATTCCCCTGGCGCTGGATGTGGCCGTTCGTGATGGGCGAATCCAGAAGAACGAAGTCATCCTGCTGGAAGCGTTTGGCGGCGGTTTTACCTGGGGCTCAGCGTTGATCCGCTTCTGAACGCTGGCTTTCGCAAACATTGAGAGCTCGCCGAAACCGCTGGCCCACAGGACGCCGCCGGTTAACTAACAGGGCTGCCAATGACCCTTGCTGTACAATGCCCTGCCCTGGTCAGTAAGGCGATACAACCAGACCCACTGATTGTCCACCAGGGCCTCCACATCCGGATTTTTCCGGACGGCGGCCTCAATCCTCTCGGCAGGCGCATCGACCAAGACAGTCAACCTGACCGGTTCATGTCGCCAGTAGGCTCCATCATGGACCGACTGCAGCGGTAACCCGATGCGAAGATCGGTTCCGTTGCCTTCGATCACACCAACATTCCCGCCAACGACCGAGTGCAGCAGTTTGTTCCCGGCACCGAAGACATCCAGCATGGTGACCGAACCGAAATACTGCATATTGATCCAGTTCGCAACAATCATGGGTGCTGAAAGTAATGCCGCCAGAATGTCGCCGTTCTGGTCCTGCTCCGGGTCGTAATCATGCAGGAACACCCGTCCTCCCAGGTTTCTGGCACGGGTTCTGGCCCGCTTTGCAAAGATGATGGCGGCATTATTGGCCAGGCCCCACTCTGGCCTGACTTCAGTCCAATCTGAGGTTCTGCTCTTAACCTTTTGTAATAGATCATTATCACCAAAGCCATTCAGCTTCAAAGCTGTTGCTCTTTCCCGCCGTGTCTTCTTTCCGGCCTCGGCAAACCCGCGTTCGAGATCGGCCAGAAATGGCGCATGGGACGCAGGAAGTTTGGGGGAATCAAACAGTGAGACCTCATCGGTAACGGTGCAGTGCTCTGCTGCCACAGCCCAGCTGTCACCGGGAATGGAAATGCCTTCCTCCGCCAGCGCTACGCGCACCTGGGGGTCGTTGAACAGTTGCGCCGCAAGCCGGGCATTCAGGCCTCCATTCTGACCACCACAAGCACCACAAGCCAGGCCCGCATTATGGGGGTTGTTCTCTGTGTGGGTGCCATGGCCGGTAAACACTAACAATGGTGCAAAGTTATGGGTCAGGGACATGCCCCGGAGAAATCCGGCCACCAGTTCAACCTTGGTGGTTTCAAACAGTGGGTCTCCGCCGTGGAGATACACCAGCCGCGCCTCGGCCTGGGACTGTTTGCCTGACCTGGTTTTGCCGGCGGACAGGTTGAGCGAGTCCTTGACCAACTTCCAGGCCCAGGCCAGCCCGGTCGTTTCCACCAACGTGAAGGTAGACAGGCTCCCATACTTGGCCTTGCGCACTGATTCCCGGGTCTTTTCACGCTGATCCAGGGCCTTGCTCAGGGCGGCGTCGCTGTCGTTACTGCCCAGGGTATCCACCACACGATAGGCCGGCCCCAGTATACCCGGGAGCTTTTCCATGGGGCGGTAGGGTCCGTGCTTGTGGTGAACGATGGGCAGTCCGAAGAAACCGGCGAACCCGATGGTCTGGATACCGGGATGCGCCTCTTCCAGGTGACGTCGGATGATCTCCGAGCGGACATCAATGCAGAACACTGCCTGGACATCAGGCCGCTCGGCTGCAATACCATCACTTGGCTGAGTTGCCTCATTATTGCCCAGAGCCTGCCATAAAGAGCGCAGGTATCCGATCTCGAAAGCCCTCTGCCAGACCCAGAGCCAGTCAGGTTCTGCTTCGGGGCTGTGCTTGACCAGGGCCTCACGCCGGCTTCCGGCAATGTTGATCTGTTCCGCTCTGGCATGGGCGAGAGC
This sequence comes from Marinobacter sp., assembly GCA_046260345.1. GTDB lineage: Bacteria > Pseudomonadota > Gammaproteobacteria > Pseudomonadales > Oleiphilaceae > Marinobacter. The sequence continues at coordinate 6,003 of JBHEPI010000080.1, forward strand.
TGCCCACTCCCAGATCAGCAATACCGACACCAGCTCTTCACAAACACCGGAGTTTTTTCCCTTCAGGCCCGCTCGCCAGTCCACACCGCGGCACCAGCCCGCCCAGCCAGGTATACGCATCAACAGACCGTGGCAAAGCGCCTCCAGCGTGTCTGGGTCGACAGCCAGAGCCCCAATGGCCTGACTGGTCGCCTCCAGCCGGTTTTCTGGCAGTGCTTTGAACCAGGTCCTGACCCCGCGAATGCCTGTGCGGAAGTCCAGCGCTACATCCGTCCGTACTGATTTCAACCAGAAATCAAACAGGCTTTCCTCACCGGAACGTGTCGACCAGCGAGACTGCCTTTTATCAAAGAACGCGCCGCAGGTTCGACCAATCTGGTCAACCACAGCCACCATTGGCTGTTCGCCCTCCTTAGCGGCTGGGAGAATGTCCAGAAGCGAGTAACCCGGCGGAGTCACCGGGCGTTCAGAGCGATAGAGTCGCTCACAGTAAAATTCCGGGGCGTCGCTTATTTGCGATTCTTTGAGGCTCGCCAAAAGGTCATCCCGGCTGATTCTGCCTCCTTCCCATGCCTCACGATAGAAAGCCGCGGGCATCAGCATGGACTCAGAACGCCGGTGCCGCAGCAGGTTGTCTGCGTGGGGTGCCTGAACATTCCGTAAACCCCAGAACGGGTTTACAGCAATCCACTGATCCAGTGGCCAGACCGGAGCAATCATGTGGCAGGCGTTTGTCAGCGATGCCTGCCACTGGTCAACGATTCCATTGGCAGCAGAGCATTGAGCAAGACCGTTCATGCGTTTTCTTCCACGGTAAAGGGATGGTGAGCAACCCGCCTCAACGAAGCGGGGGCATTGAGTGCCCGCGACGCCAGGCGCCGGGTAAGCTGATCGAAAGGCAGGTCAAGGTACAGGCCCTGGCTGAAATACCTGTGGAGCGAAGCCATCGGCCGCGAATGCGGTGCCAGTGCCACCATCAGTGACAACAACACCAGCACCGCCATAAGTGCAAATCCAATGCCCAGGGCAACGTCCGGTAAAACGAACGTCGCATGTTCCGGCACGGCAGAGCCCAGCAGGCCGTGGAGAATGGCATAGACAGGCACCAGCATCAGCGCAAGGCCGGCAATGCTGGCGCTTGCCCTGGTGCTGGTTCCCCGTGGCATACCCATAGCCGCGCTAGCCACGGCAAGCACGAGCAAAGTGCCGAAGACCGGGTTGCCTTCAACCAGCCAGGGTTGCCAGAGAAGCATCACTGAAGCGAGTGTTGCCGTCGCCCCAGCCCAGATCAGCCGGCAACCGGCCGATGATTCAGGAAATACGTCGACGGCAGACACACTGACCGTCCGACCGGCAGCGAGAAAGGAATGAGCCTTATAGACCGAGTGGGCCAGCAGGTGCAGCAATGCCAGAGTGTAGGCGCCCATGCCGATTTCGAACAGCATGAAGCCCATCTGTGCGCACGTGGACCATGCCAGTGAATGCTTCACCGAGTAATGGGTCATCATAGTGACCACTGCTATAACGGCGGTGGTTCCACCCACCACCAGGAGAATCATGTGCCCGGCCGTAAACCCTTCAAAGACCGGAAACAGGCGCAGCCACAGGAAACCGCCCAGATTGATGACCCCCGCATGCAATAGGGCAGATACCGGCGTTGGCGCTTCCATGACCCTGAGCAACCAGCCATGGAATGGTATCTGGGCACATTTGAGCACCGCAGCCAGCGCCAGCAGGATCGCGGCAGCACTGAGTGCAGTCGAACCTGTTGCGGTGGCAGCCTGCATGGCCACCATCTCCGGCAGGCGGAAAGAGCCATAATGGTAGTAAAGCAACAACACGCCACCAATCACCAGGGCATCGCCGGTGCGGCTGACGATAAACTTCTGTACCGCCGCTATTCGTGCCTGCGGGCGGTCGGGATAGAGTGTCAACAGGTTATGAAGCGCCAGGCTGACCCCTACCCAGGCGCCCGCCAGTACCAGCAGATTATTGGTAAACGCCAGAATCATTACGCAGGTGATGGTGGTCAGGAACCAGGGCAGAAACCGCTCACGGCCTGGATCACCCCGTAAATAATTTTCCGCAAAACGAAGAATCGCCCAACCGATAAACGCCACCATCAGCGCCATCCAGAGTGCGACTCCGTCCGTGTATAACCCGAGTCGGTGGGCAGCCCCCGTCAGACTGTCATCGCTGCCGGTAACTGCGGTTTCTGTCATCAGAAGCGCAGCAATGAAAACAGTGATAACCATTGAAGCCCTCAACAACTGACTTGCAATGCGCCAGCAATGATTGAGTTTCAGAGCATCACGTGACCGGGCGCTGAACAACGCAACGGCAAACAGGCAAACTGGTACCATCAGCCACAAACCAAGCGCCAGTAAAGCCAGTGCAGGCATCAGTAAGTTCATTTTGAGTCCCTCCAGATTTCATCTTACTTTGCCTTTTTCTGATCGTTATATAAAATAGATATTAATGAACCTATCGTTCGCTATTTAAGAACCTTATTGATGAAACTGAATTATCATCACCTGTATTATTTCTGGATGGTCGCCCGAACCGGCCATCTGACACGCGCCGCCAGGATGCTTCATGTCTCTCAGTCGGCGCTGTCGGGACAGATCCGCAAGCTGGAGGACAGCCTCGGCCATGACCTTTTCATCCGCGAAAGCCGCAAACTGACACTGTCGGAAGCGGGGCGAATGGCCTTCTCCTACGCGGAGGAAATCTTCCGCCACGGCGAAGAGCTCACTGCCCTCTTTGCATCCGGGTCCAAACCAAACCGGGAAGTAATGCGCATTGGCGCCGTCGCAACGTTGTCGAGAAATTTCCAGGAGGCGTTTCTGCAACCCTTGCTGGGGCGGGATGATCTTGAGTTGTGCCTTCAAAGCGGGCATATCGACGAACTGTTACGGAGACTGTCAGCCCACCGGCTGGATATTATTCTGTCCAACCAGGCAGTGAGAGGCGACGAACAGAACCCCTGGCGGTCGCGACTGATTGCCCGCCAGCCGGTCAGTATCATCGGCCCACCTGGCGCTGACAGCAGCAGTGGGTTTCCCGATTTTCTCACCGGCCGTCATCTGATCGTGCCTGGCCCTGAGAGCAACATTCGCCAGGGCTTTGACCAGCTTTGCGAATACCACAGGATCTATCCATCCATATCTGCAGAAGTTGACGATATGGCCATGATGCGACTGCTCAGCCGGGACAGTGGCCACTATGCAGTCCTGCCACCGGTAGTGGTTCGTGACGAGCTGAATTCCGGTGCCCTGAGGGATTACGGAGCCTTGCCAGGCATCTTCGAGGAGTTTTACGCCATCACCATTCGGCGCCGCTTCGAGAAACCGGCGCTGCAGGAAATATTGTCCCAACCGGCGGAGAATTTTCTGGCGATGCCGGCTGTTGGTCTTTCTGACTAACCGGCCTGTCGGAAAAAGTCATCCATCATAGCGATATGGGCCCGTATACTGGCTGCTCAGTCACGTTTCATTCGGGCCAACTTGCCATGAACCAACCTGCAAATGCTGCGTCCCCCTCCTTGCTGATCATCGGTACCGGGTTTGGCGGCCTTGGCATGGCAATACAGCTCAAAAAAGCCGGCATCAATTCATTCCTGATGCTGGAAAAAGCCAACGCCGTCGGCGGCACCTGGAGAGACAACACCTACCCCGGCGCAGCCTGCGATGTGCAGTCCCACTTTTACTCGTTTTCTTTCGAGCCCAAGCACGACTGGACCCGGAAGTTCGGGTTGCAGCCGGAAATTCTTGGCTACATGCAACACTGCGTTGATAAATACGGGCTGGCTGATCACATCCGGTTCGGTAAGGAAGTGGCCAGTGCGGTCTTTGACAAAACCAGCAATATCTGGACGGTGAAAACGACCGACGGCGACTCATTTCACGCCGACATTGTTGTGACCGCCACCGGTCAGTTGAACCAGCCCGCCTGGCCCAACATACCTGGCCTGGAAACGTTTACCGGTAAAATGTTCCACTCCGCCCGCTGGGATCACGATTACGATCTGGACAACAAGAACGTCGCTGTCATTGGCACCGGCGCCAGTGCTATTCAGTTCGTACCGGAAATCGTGCCAAGGGTGAAATCCCTGAGCCTGTTCCAGCGTTCTGCGGCCTGGGTGCTGCCGAAACCGGACCGGCCTTTTTATCGGTGGGAGCAGACATTATTCCGCAAAATTCCGGCCTGGGAGCGCCTTTACCGTTATCTGATTTACTGGAAGAACGAGAGTCGCGCTCTGGCTTTTACCCGCTTCAACAGCCTGCTGGAAATCTTCGCCTGGCAGGCAAGGCGCTTTGCCAAAAGCGAGGTCAGCGATCCCACAAAGCTCAGACATCTCATTCCGGACTACAAGATTGGCTGCAAGCGGATTCTGATTTCCAATGACTGGTACCGGGCTGTGGATCAGCCCCATGTAAACCTGGTCACCGCAGGCATTGAACGGGTAACAGAAAATGGTGTTATGACCACCGAAGGAGCCCTGCATAAGGTGGATGCCATCATTCTGGGCACCGGCTTCGCTGCCTCCGGGTTCCTGTCGCCCATGGAAATCACCGGCCGCAAGGGCGTATCGCTGAACCGGGCCTGGGCCAATGGTTCGGAGGCTTATAAGGGCATTACCGTGTCAGGCTTCCCTAACCTGTTCATGCTCTACGGCCCTAACACCAATCTCGCCCACAACAGCATTGTCTACATGCTGGAATCCCAGGTTCAATACGTGCTCAGTTGCATCCGGGCGCTGCAAGCAAAACCGGGCTCTGCCATGGATGTGAAAGCGGACCGCCTTCGGGATTTTTCAGCGAACGTCCAGGAGAAGCTGAAAAGCAGTGTGTGGGAATCCGGCTGCCAGTCCTGGTATCTGGATGAAAACGGCAAGAATACGGTGAACTGGCCGGGTTTCACGTTTACCTACCGCAAAGCCACCCGGCAGGTTAACCCTGACGACTACGAGTTTCTTCAACCCGTAAACTGACAGGTCGCCCCAGAGCCTCGTTTGACAGCACTGCACGAATCATAGGATGATTGGATCATCAGCTGTCAGGATCATAGACATGAAACTTGCAAGAATCACCAGGGGCTCGTTGGTGGAAACCGCCATTGAGAGCCTTCGCCACGCCATTGAGCAGGGCCACTGGGCCATTGGTGCACGCCTTCCCGTGGAGGCAGACCTGTCGGAATCACTGGGCGTCAGTCGCAATACGGTTCGGGAAGCGGTCCGGGTTCTGGTTCATGTGGGCATGCTGGAAACCCGTCAGGGCGATGGCACCTATGTTCGGGCTACAAAAGATGCCGGAGAAACCCTTCGTCGTATCGGCCGGTCAGAGCTCAGGGACAAGCTCGAAGTGCGCATCATGCTGGAAACGGAAGCGGCGAAGCTGGCAGCAAAGCGCCGCGACGCCGGGGATCTGGAGAGGATGACTCATGCCCTGGATAACCGGGGGAAAGCCGGGAACGTTATCGGGGATCGTATCCGCCACGACCAGCAATTTCACGCGGCGCTCGTAGCCGCCTCCCACAACGCTGCCCTCACGGAACTGTACGACTATTTTGCCCATGCGGTAGCCCAGACCATAGAACAGACAGAGCTGGACTCCGATCTTCCTGAGCCGTCCCAGGAAGACCACGAACTGCTGCTGGCAGCTATTCGAAGGCAGGACCCGACAAAGGCAGAAACGCTGGCAAGGGCTTTGCTGCAGCCAAGCCTCGACGCTCTGGGGAGCCGGCTTGCATGAAGTTCCGGCTCGATACCTTCACGCTTCTGCTGCTGGGTGCCATTGTTCTTGCTACCTTCCTGCCAGTTCGCGGTGACGCTGCCGAAGCTCTGGCGATTAGCGGCACCGTGGCCGTTGCGCTGTTATTCTTCCTCCATGGAGCGGCGCTATCCCGCGAGCAGATTGTCGCCGGCGCCACCCATTGGCGGCTGCACATCATTATTACCGCGTTTACGTTCGTATTTTTTCCGCTGGTGGTGCTGCCCATTAACGAAATCAGCCGCTTTGCGCCGAGCTGGTTGCCGCCGGATCTGGGCCTCGGTTTTCTCTATCTGGGCGTGTTGCCATCGGCTGTGTCTTCATCCATTGCTTACACTGCCATGGCAAAAGGGAACGTGCCTGCTGCCATCTGCAGCGCAGCCGCTTCCAACGTGTTCGGTATGATGCTGACGCCCTTCCTGTTGTTGCTGCTGGTAAGTGCATCCGGGGATGGCGGTTTTTCCGTGGCTGAAGCACTCAAAGACATCGTGCTTCAGTTACTTCTGCCGTTCGCAGTGGGCCACGGCCTGCGGCCATTGCTGGGTGGTTTCCTGGCCCGCCATGAAACGCTCACCTCCCGCTACGATCAGTGTGTGATCTGGCTGATTGTCTACTCCGCCTTTTCACATTCTGTTGCCAGCGGGCTCTGGCAACATCTGCCACTGAACGCCATTTTACTGACTATTGCACTGTGCTTCGCACTGCTCGGGTTCTTTATGGTGATGGCAATGTTTGTTGTACGCAGGCTGGGATTCAGCCTGGAGGATGAAGCCGCAGTGGTGTTCTGCGGCTCCAAGAAAAGCCTGGCGTCCGGTCTGCCAATGGCCAAGGTATTGTTCTCCGGACATCCCGGTTTCGGCATGATCGTGCTACCGATTATGTGCTACAACCAGATTCAGGTCATTGTCGGTGCGATGCTGGCGCAAAAGTACCGCAGCAAGATCGAAGAGGCATCAGCCGCCACCGCCCATTCCACTGAATAAAGTGGCAAGGATGGCCAGCCCTACGATCCAGCCAATGACCGCCGGCCAGAAGTTAACCATCTGGGGCGGCTGCTCCTCCCGGGGCTCCTGATCCGCGCCGGAGTGCTCTGAAAACGTTTCATCTTCCGGTTGCGGTTCAGGAACGTCGCGAAGACTGTACCAGTCAAACCAGCCAGCCAGAAACTGCACCACAGGCGAAGGGAAACTGCCGTTCTCGGCCATGGGGCGAACCTGCTGTTCCAGTGCGCGCCCGATTTCCCGCCGCAGACGGGGCTGATCCGCTGGCGGTTCTCCAAGGATAGCTTTCCAGATCAGGGGGTCGCTACTGCGGCGGGAATCGTTCAGCAGTGCGCGGATCTGAATAATCACCTCACGCACAATCTGCTGCTCGGACGCATCCAGCTCGGCGGCATCGTCCCGCTCCGGCACCCGGGACACGGCCTGACCAGATTCCCCTGAACGGGCGTGTTCGCTGGCTGCCGGTTCTGCCGGGGCAGATACGGCCTCGGCTCCGGTGGCTTCACGATAAGCCTCTCTCAGTCGCTGGAGCTCGTCATCCGACGCGAATTTCTCCTGGCGCTCGTAGGCGGCGTCGATCAGGGCCCGGTCACGGGTGGGCTCAATCCCCAGTATTTCCCAACAATTCATAGAGTTGCAACTCATTAATTAGATATTTATTACATTTTTGAGAGACAAACGTAATCTTGTCACTTAGGATAAGAACAAAGAAAGCTAAACTAAAAAGCTCCCACACTCGGCAAAGTATAAAACGACAACCATGTCCGTTACGAACTATCCCGTTAGAAATCCGGAGTTTCCCGATTGTTGCCGGCACTCCTTGCGAATCTTACCTGCTGTTTTTGCCAGCGTGTTATTTACCCTTACAGCATCGGTAAAAGCGGCAGACGACAGCAGTGACTCCTACGATATGGCTGCCTATGGCGACGCCCCAGAAGCCTTCGCAATGGATTCAGCCATTCCCGAGGTTCTGACCACCACCCGGCTAAGACAGCCAAAGTCCCGCGTTCCGGGCACGACAACTGTCATCACCGGCGACATGATCCGGGATCTGGGTATCATGAATCTGGTCGAGGTTTTTCGTCTAGTACCAGGCATGACAGTCAACGCTGTCGGCAGTAACCAGCCGGTGACCAGCTACCATGGAACAGTGCATTATGAGCAGCGCAGGCTCCAGGTGCTGGTTGATGGCCGCACATCCCATCGTGCCAACCTGTCAGACATGGACTGGAACACCTTGCCGGTGCCGCTGGACCTTATTGAACGGATTGAGATAAGCCGTGGCCCTAACAGCGCGGCCTATGGCATCAACGCGTTCCTGGGCACAATCAACATTATAACCCGCGTGCCGGAAGACAGTGCGGGCGTTGAGTTGCGGGCCATTTCCGGTTCGCGGGGTTACCGTCGGGCGTTTGGCTCAGTCGGGGGCACCAGTGAGGACTATAACTGGCGCCTGGCCTATGAGAAGCGCAAGTCAGATGGATTCGACGAGCAGGTAGACGATGACACAATCTACCCGTTCAACAACGGGATCGATATAAACACCTTCAATTACGACAGCAACATCAAGTTAAGCAGTGATTATAATCTGGATATAAGGGCGGGTGTCGTTGACGGCGTGGATGAAGAAGATGCCCGCAAGAACGGTAAATTCGGAGCCAATGAAAACCCCGATATTCTGGTAGACGATTATTACCTGCAAACACGCCTCAACGTTGCCAGGTCAGAGCGCCACTTCTTCCATTTACAGGCCTCGTTCCAGAATTATGACCGCCGCCAAAGGTGGAGAGTGTGTATTCCACAGGACCTGTTCGAAGACATTCTCGATACAGATGAACCAACTCCGGACCTCAGGCCCTGTACCCCCGAAGATAGCGAGCCTTTCCTGGCCAACCTGAACGAAGACACCGAAGAGTCCCGCCTGGAATTCGAGTTTCAGGATACCCTTCTGTTTAACCCGGACCTGAAACTGGTCTCCGGCGTTGGCTACCGCAAGGATACCTACCGGTCCGAGACGTTCTTCAACGGTCGTGGCAACAACTACCAGTCCCGGGTTTTCGGTAATCTTGAGTACTCGCCCTTTCGTTGGCTGACACTTAACTCTGGCGCAAATTGGGAGAAAACGACCACCACGGATGAGGGGTATCTCTCACCAAGGCTTGCGGCCAACTTTATTCTTTCCAACAATCATACCCTGCGATTTGTTTACTCAGAGGCGGTTCGAACACCTGATGCGTTCGAGCAGAATCCGGACTGGTCCTACCGTCCCAGAAACGTGGCTTCACCCTTTGCCGATCTGGAGGGTAACAGATTCCTTGTAGAAAATTTGGTTGACCAAAGCAGGTCAACACTTGGCAAATCGCTTGAAGAAGAACGGATAACATCCCGTGAAATAAGCTATTTTGGTCAATATTATCTGGAATCGTCAATCCTCTCGCTAGAAGTCCGGTATTTCAATGATCAGTTAAGGGACATGATCAGCGGCATCATTAATGAAGAGGAATGGACCATTGATAATAACGTTGCACTTGATCAGGAAGGTTTTGAGGTTGAGGCATCATTGGATTTTCCGGGCACCAGGCTCCGGGCCAGCTATGCTTATCTTGATCAGGATGGGCGTTTCACCGGCGAGCCTGATACCGAGAAAAAGCAACGCCCCATCGATTTGCTGGGTCGTATGTCAGTGCGGCACTCTGGAAGCTTTGCATGGATTCAGGATTTGCCGTTTGACCTGACATCCTCGGCCGCGTTTTACTTTGCCGACGAGTTTCGTCGCTCACACTTTCAACGTGCTGATTTCCGCCTGGCACGGCGGGTCTTTGCAACCGGGTACAGTTACGAACTGGCGCTGACCATGCAACACTATCTGGACAGGGATCCAACTCTCAGCCCGGACAACATTATCAAAGATCACAACCAGTTTTTCGTTGAAGCTGGCGTAAGATTCTGAATCAACAAGGACGACATCAGACCCCGGATGGTATGAAAGCTACAGAGAATCCGAACATGGCGGCAAGAAAAGGTCTCCCTGTAACCAGATGGCTCCTGGTTATCCTTGCCCTTTTTCTGGTAATCACCTGTACATCCCAGCAGGTTGCTGCGCAATCCTCGGCCGGCTCACTGGTCTACCTTGCCGGCTCCGGGAATTCAGCGTTGAATCGCCGCATGCTGAGTCTTCTCGAAGAATCGCTGGGAAGTTCCACCGTTATACGCTCGTTCAGTGCCGGGCAAACCTCTCAGGACACTACTACACCGGTTATTGCCCTGGGCCCGGAAGCGTTTGCCAGGGTGCGCCAGGAAAACAAGAATGTACCGATACTGGCGTTGCTCGTGGACCAGTCGTTTATCGATGGCTATGCCGAACGTTCCGGTGGTTCTGTTTCCGGCATTCTGTACAACCCGCCTCTGCTGCGGCAGGCCATTGCAGGCCAGGTCATTCTGCCGCAGGCCACAAGAGTGGCGATGCTGGCGCGCCCCGATACGGTTGAACTGTATGAACCGATAACCGAGAAGCTTCCTGAATACGGCCTGAAAGGAAAGATTTTTGTTATCACCTCTGACGACAAACTGATTTCCACCCTGGTCAGGGCGTTAAACTACGGGGATTTCATCCTGGCTGCACCCGACAACGGTGTCTACAACCCCAGAACCATCAAGCATATCCTGCTGACGGCTTACCGGCGTAATCGAATTGTCATTGGTCCGAGCCAGGCTTATGTGAAGGCGGGGGCGCTGGCCTCCACCTACACGCCACTTACCGAAACGGCAGAACTGGCAGCGGGTTTCATAAAACAGTACCGGGCCGACGGCCGGTTCCCTGCTCCCGCCTACCCCGAAAATTTCAGTATCGAGCTGAACCGGCAGGTTGCCCGGTCGCTGAATATTCCGTTACTGGGAAGGCAGGAGATTGTCAGGTCGGTATCGGAGCGGCTTGCCGGCCCCGGAGAGGTTGCTGATGAGTAATCAGGTTCAGGTGCAGTCGCAGCCTCCGCTTTCCAGAAAACTGCTGCTTCTGGGGGCGGCCCCGGCCATTGTCATGTTTATTGTGCTGATGGTGTTTTTTACCTCCGCACGCCTTGATGATGCCCGTAAAGATCTGGCTGACAGCAGTCAGATGCTGGCAGACAGTCTTGCCCCGGCGGTTGAATACGCTGTTGTTTCCGGCAACACCGCTGCTCTTGAGCAGATTCTCTCCCAGTCGCTCCGGCGCAGCCGGGCAGAGTGGATCAGGGTGTCCAATCTGATGGGTGAAGAGGTCGGCTATGTCTCTACTGAACAACCACAACAAACCGCGACAGATGACACATTCGACGTGTTTGAATCGGAAATCCTGCAACAACCACTGGATCTGGGCGAAGACCGCCAGACGGAATGGTTCGAACCGGATTACGGATTCGGGGGTGGCGCCCTAAGAGTGGGCACTATCCAGGTTGGTGTTAACAAGGAACAACTGGCAGCCAGGCGCCAGGATATACTCTGGACATCACTGGCCGTTGGCTTCTCGCTTCTGCTGTTTACCCTGCTGATTGTCAATCACTCCCTGAACAGCATCATTTCCCCCATCCGCGGCCTGTCCCGGCGCGTAGCGAAACTCACCAACCGGGATTATGTCGAGGTGCCCGTCAGCCGGGCCGCTACCACCCGCGAGATCAGGGAACTGGAGGAAAGCCTGAACTCCCTGGCCAGCCACCTCAGAACACTGAAGCAATCCAGAGACGAAACCCTGGCGTCATCCGAGAAAGCCAGGGAACGGGCCGAACAGGCCAATCGCGCAAAGTCGGAATTCCTGGCTATCATGAGCCATGAACTGCGCACACCGCTCAATGGTGTGCTGGGCATGATCGAACTGGTTACCGAGGAACCACTGAGCCCACGGCAGAATGACTACCTGCTAACCGCTCGGCAATCCACGGAAGACCTGCTGACAGTGATCAACGATATTCTGGATTATTCCCATATCGACCGTGGCACTCTGGAGCTTGAAAACCGGGAGTTTGACCTGCAGCAACTGATCACCAACTGCACTGCGAGCTATCGCCATGTTGCAGAACAGCAGGGCCTGACTTTGTCCACCAGGTTCGTTGGGGAATGGCCGGACCACCCGGTGGTTCTCGGGGATGCTTCAAGGCTGCGACAGATCCTCGCAGGGTTGATTGATAACGCCATCAAGTTTACCGGCGATGGCTCCATCAATGTCCAGGCCGGCTGGTTCCCGCTGGAAGAAAACTGCGTGGTGCTGAATTGCACGGTCAGCGATTCCGGTTGTGGCATTCCCATTGAAAGACTTCAGGATATTTTCAATTCTTTCGAGCAGGTAGAGACCGGCAATTCCAGGCGCTACGGGGGAACCGGCATGGGGCTGTCACTGGTGCAGCGACTGGTCGAACTGATGGGCGGACACGTAACGGTTGAAACCGACCTTGGCAAGGGGTCGTCGTTCCGGTTTGAACTTCCCTTTGAACTGGCGCCTCAAAACACGTCTGCCCTCGCAGCTGGTGCCACCGCCGGCCCACTGATAAACGAGGACGGCAATGCGAAGGCGCTGGTAGTCGAAGACAATATAGTCAACCAGAGAGTGGCCACTGCCTTGCTCAAGCGGCTGGGATTTGGCGTTGACGCGGCGATCAACGGCGAAGAGGCGCTGGATCTGGTCAGGAATAACCACACTGGTTACGATGTGATTCTAATGGATTGCCAGATGCCATTGATGGATGGCTACGAGGCTACTCGCTGCATCCGGGAGTGGGAGAAGAGTAACGGCCAGGGCGGTACGCCAATCATTGCGCTGACCGCCGACGCGCTTCCGGGCACCGAATCCACCTGCCGCGAAGCGGGGATGAACGATTACCTCTCAAAGCCTGTCAGAAAAGAAAACCTGAGAAAGGTACTCAGCCGCTGGATACACTTGTAGCCAGCGGCTGAGTATGCGTTTATGCCACAGGGTCACGCATGGTGACGAATTCCTCGGCGGAGGTCGGATGAATGCCTATGGTGCTGTCAAATTGTGCCTTGGTAGCCCCTGCCTTGATGGCCACCGCAATTCCCTGGGTTATCTCCCCTGCATCCGGCCCTACCATGTGAGCTCCCAGTACACGATCTGATTCGTCATCGACCACCAGTTTCATCAGCGACCGCTCGTCCCGGCCACTGAGCGTGTGCTTCATAGGCTTGAACTCGGAGCGGTAAATACGCAGTTTGTGGCCAGCTTCCCGCGCTTCCGCTTCTGTCAGCCCAACGGTGCCTATGTTGGGCTGGCAGAACACCGCCGTCGGGATGCTGTCGTAATCCACCTCACCCTTGCCATCACCGAACAGGCGCCGTGACAGCGCCATACCCTGAGCCAGGGCTACCGGTGTCAGTTGCGGTGTGCCAATCACGTCACCCAGGGCCGTGATGGAGGGAACAGCAGTCTGGAAATGATCATCGACAACGACGTGGCCTGAGGCATTGAGCTGAACACCCAGCTCTTCAAGGCCAAGACCATCTACCAGCGCACGGCGCCCCGTTGCCGCCATGACCAGACCGGTATTCAGGTGGGAACCATCCGTCAGGTCGACGGCATAATGAGTGTTCTCACTCTCGATGGATTCGATGTTGACACCAAAACGGAGATTTATCCCCTTCTTGCGCATTTCAGCCGCCGTGAATTCCCTCACATCGTCATCAAACCCGCGAAGGAACAGTTCTCCCCGGTAAAGCAGGGTTGTTTCCACCCCAAGCCCGGCAAGGATGCCGGCGAACTCCACCGCAATGTAACCGCCGCCCCAGACCACGGCCTGCTTGGGCAATTGCGGCAGGTAAAACATCTCGTTGGAGGTGAGCACGCACTCCTTGCCAGGCACATCGGGAACCACAGGCCAGCTGCCAGTCGCAACCGTGATGTGTTTGCTGGTAAAGGCCTGACCTGCAACAACAACAGTGTGGGCATCTGCCAGTGTGGCTGTCCCCTCGATCACTGTTACCCCGGCATTCTCCAGCATGCGGCCATAGATGCCGTTGAGCCGTTCGATTTCGGCATTCTTGTTGGCAACCAGCCGGGTCCAGTCGAAAGTGACCTCATCACCGGGCACGTTCCAGCCATAACCGGCGGCATCTTCAATGTCTTCACCAGCGTGGGAGCCATAGACGAACAGTTTCTTGGGAACACAGCCCACGTTGACACACGTTCCACCCAGGTATCTGGATTCAACAACTGCCACGCGGGCACCCTTGGCAGCAGACATCCTGGCCAGCCGGACTCCACCGGAACCGGCGCCAATAATGATCAGATCGAAATCCTGTTTATCAGACACGGCGTCTCCTGTCTTGGTTAAGGACTGTTCGCTTAGCCGGGGGCTATGGCCGCTTCTCCGGCGCGGACTTCACGAAACAGTATATGATCTTCAAAATCACCCAGCCGAATGGTCCCGAGGCTGTGGAACCCTTCCGACTCATAAAATGGCAGATACCGGCTATTACCGGTATCAAGAACCAGGCCACTGCCCCGTGGGTTCTCTGCACAAAGCTTCTCTACGGTGGACAGTAACATCCGCCCATAGCCTTTATTCTGGTACTTGGGATTGACCCCCATCAGCGGTAACTGATGCGCAAGCGGCTGTGGCAGCATTTCTTTGATTTTCTCATGGTAGTCAAGGTACCGGCGAGTGCAGGCGAAGCCGGCGGTCAACACCATACGAATACGCCAGCTTATCTGCTCAGCCAGGTTCAGCCTCAGTTCGGGCTCGCCAATAAACGCAACGGCCACCAGCGTATCATTCACCATCACCCCGACGGCATCCTGATCCAGATCGAAGTACAGATCAATCAGTTCCCGCACCGTGGCCCTCACCCGCTGCTCGTAGCCGGGCCGACGGTGATCAAACAGGTACTGGAACGTCGGCTCGTCGCGGTAGGCGCTGACCAGTATCGATATCGCTTCGTTACGGGCACTTGTATCCAGACGGACAACGGTCGGCTCCGGGCTGTTCCTGTTATCTGTTCCGTCAGTCATCGTGCGTTCTCCAGTTTCCATGTCAGATTTTCAGTGTCAGGCGTACGGATACCATGCCGGGATCATCCCGTCGATCCATGGAGGCCTGATCTATCTGAACACCGTGTCCGGTATTCAGTTGTTCAAGCCAGCTTGCCACCTCCTTAAAAGGCGCGCCGTCGAGCCAGACCCGTATTGCATTGTCGCCACTCGGCTCAAAACGCTGCAGCGACAGGCCTGCGTCCGAGGCACTCCGGGTAACCAGCGACATCAGCGCACGGCCATCTTCCGGCGTGTCAGCGCTTGAGCCGCCCTCGCCGCCGCTGGCACCGGACAGCTTCTCCAGTGAATCACGATTGGCTTCAAGCCAGGCCAGAAGCTCCGCAGAACTCTCACGCTCACCCAGAGCATCTTCGTGGAAACTGGCGGCCGGGGCCCAGACTGCAAAATAGAGAATACCCAGAAAGATGGCAATCGCCAAAACCGTCAACGCCTGCTGGTCTCTGCGCGGTAACTGGTCATACTGGGCAATCATTTTGCCCACCGCTGGCTGCTCCCTGATTCTGTTGAACATGGCGTTATCCTCCTGAAACCGTCAATCGGCCGCGAGCACCGTCGGATTCATTCACCACCGATCCGATTTCAGCGTTCAGCCCCTGGCTGGTGAGGCCGTTTCGCAGCGTACTCAGCTTGTTGTAGCTGTCCGCCCGCACATCCACGACCAATTCCCCACGGTTACTGCTGTAATTCACAGAGTTGAACATGACTGAACCGGTGTCAGGTATCTTTGAATATTGCTCACCGGTGTATTTCATCAGGGTAACAAATCCGGTATCGGGGCCGTCAGATTGCAATTGCCGGAGCTGGCCCTGAACAACCCGGCGCACGTTCCCGGCGTGCGTTCTGGAATCATCCGGAAATGCCTGCCGGTATATCGCCATCGCCTCTTCACGGGTCTGATCAGCTTTCTGCTGGTGGTAAAAGCCCATACCCAACTCCACTCCAATCTGAATCACGAACCAGACGCTGGCCACCGCGATGAGCGGCTTCCACGCTCTCAACGCACCGGACTTTCCTGTGCGTAGGCTGTAATCCCCCTGGCACAGACTGATCGGTTGGCACAGATGGTGATGGTGGGAGTGGGCCAGCAGTTCCAGCGGCATCAGTTCGAGGGTCTCTTCCTTCACCGTCAGGCGGGCGGAGGACTTGAGCTCACCAATATCCGCCTGTTGGTGGTCGAATTCCTGGTCAGTGCCATAAATAGTGACCGGCACTTCCGTCACTACCTCGTCAGAAGGGGGCAAAGCCAGAGTCTGCGCGAACATGGCCAGGTTCCGGGCCTGCACACTCAGCCACTCTCCCTGATCGCTCGCCAGCATGGCGGTTTCACCATCCAGGCAGATGGACCAGCCACCGTCGGTGATCGGCAGCAGCCCCGCATCGGGATAGACTGCCTCAAGCTTCAGGTGTTCCCATCCGCTGAACATCGCCACCCATTCCGCCATCCGGCGATGATCGACAGCAGCTACCCGGAAGCCTTTTTCAGTGCGGTTACCGAGGGCAAGGTGAACGCTCTCGATATCCTGGGCAATCTGCTCCTCAACGGCATAAGGCAATGCCTGGTATACAAACCGGGTCTGCCTGGCAGGAATATCCGCTACACAGAAAAGCGCCTCTTCGCCCGGAATCAGCCCGACCAGCAATACGCTCTCAAGGTCGTTCTGTGTCAGCGTCTGCTCAATATCCTCTTTCCGATCCGCGGAGCCGCGGGCCTGAGCATCTCCGCTGGCGTCAAGCAAAACCCAGCTGTACAACTGGGCTTCCGGGCTGACATCAGGGGCCGCAAGAGGCGGCAGGGGCCTGACGTAAAGGCGATATGACATTCTGTGCGGTTTCCTTTTCAACCCTCAGGGGTCTGCATTGGCGTTATCAATGATGTTTCACCGGCCCAGCTATTCTTCGGAGATGCTGAATGGCTCTTTCGTTATCCGGTTTTTCTGGCCAGTATCACGATGGACTGTCTGCATTTCGCCCTCGGGACTGCGATAGACCGTGCTAACCAGGTTCGTCACCCGGTCATCGTAGGTAATCCGGGATACCACTTCAAAAAAACGTGTCTGCAGCCCCAGGCCTGTTGATTTCAGCCCCAGGCCCGAAAACTCCGGCAGCGCCAGAAAATCCTGCACACTCTCGAAACGCTCTTCCTGACGTTTCTCC
Source organism: Marinobacter sp. (assembly GCA_046260345.1). Taxonomy (GTDB): domain Bacteria; phylum Pseudomonadota; class Gammaproteobacteria; order Pseudomonadales; family Oleiphilaceae; genus Marinobacter. The sequence goes on from JBHEPI010000080.1 coordinate 22,961, forward strand.
AGAATAGCGTCTGCCTGAGCCTCTGTCAGTTCTTCATGCAGGGAGCGCAACACAGCGGCGGAAGCGGTATTGACGTTAATACCCAGACCCGCAACTGGCAAGGCTGTTACATGAGGTCGCAAAGCCTGATAGGCCTCTTCGGTCATGCCGTCGATCAGCCGCAGTTCCGAGACTGACACAAACGGCTGATTTCCGGCCCGATAAGCCGGATCCTCCATCAGGTACTGGCCGTCCTCGGCGCCATAGGCGCTCACGGTTTCATCGTCCGCATCAATCCAGTCTATCAGGGCATCAACATTAATCGTTGTGATTTCCAGGACCTGAAGTAAACGGGTTATCCGGTCCCGGACCACCGGATCAACCTGTCCGGTGCCCCGCATCAGGTCATTAAGATTGATCTTTCCGCCCAGATCATCGATCTGTACTTCCGCAACACCATTATCATCAAGGGGCAGTATGGCAGCATTTTTTGCCCAGAACTCATCGGGACTATCCACCATCAGACTGTTTTCCTTGTCCTCTTCGAAATCCCGTACAAGGATCTGGCGGGCAAACGCTTCCGCCCCCAGTGCCACACTCTGGCCCTGCTGCTGGGCGAGATAGTGGCTGGCACGAAAAACCCGCACGCTCTGTTGCTGGGTCATGCCGGTGGCGAGCATGACGACCAGGGCCATGGCAAGCAGCACCATGATCAGTGCCACGCCACCCTGGCGATCGGCCGGGTTACGGAGCACCAGCGGATCAGCCTCCGGCATTGCCACCCCCGTCCTGCCCGGCTTCGTCTTCTTGCTGCCCTGCCTCATCCTCATCAGTGGCGGATTCACTGGCGGCATTGATGATGCCCTGGGCCTGGCTGTTATCGAAATCAGGCAGGGAGAAAGTGCGCACCAACTCTCCGAAACGCTCATGTTCCAGAGTGATCTCGACGCCCAGCGGTAACGGAATGTCTGGGCGGGTTCCGGGATTCATGTTGGCCATACTGCTGTCATCGGGCCAGCTGTCCCGCCAGTTGCGCTCATCATCCAGAAAACGCACCGTAAAGTCCGTTACGTCCGACAGCAGCACGACATCCTGACTGTTATCTTCCTGGCCCTGATCCACTGCCACCCAGTAGCGGCGACGCAGTTCGTCGCCCGTATATTCCCAGCCAACCCGCTGCAGCGTGCTACGACGGGTTCCAAGCGGGTTGCGCCAGCCCTGGCGGGTAAGCATCAGTGCAAAATCATCCTCGCGGCTGGTCAACGCCGGATCGAAATCACCGTAGATGTCACGGGCGGGCCGATTAACGATTTGGGTAATATCGCGTTCCAGAAGCAGCATGGTGCGTTGAACGGCATCAAACTGATCGGCGACTTCATTTACCCTGTCCCGGGATGTCACCACGTTGCCTAGCACCTGCCAGACACCCAGACCAATGACGGCAGTGATGGTGACTGCGATCAGCATTTCCATCAACGTAAAGCCGTTGCGGACAAGCGGGCGCCCTGCCCCGGGCTGCGAGAGCACTGAACCAGCCATCAATTCTCACCAATGAAGGCAGACAGTGTGTGGACCGGAGGCGGCTCGGATTCATTACCGCGAAAACGTGCAACAGTGACCTCAACCCGCAATATGGAAGGATCCTCGGTGCCAAGCACCGCAGTGATGACCTGCCAGCGAAAGGGTCCGTATTCTGTCTCTTCGGTATTTTCGGAGATTGACGGAAGGTTCTCCTGCAACCTCAGTTCATTGATCCGGTTGTCAGCAACCCAACCGGCCAGGGTTTTATCGCGTATGCGTTCATAACTGGAAATATACTGGCTGCCGACCTCGGCTGCCGCCGTTGCAATCAGCCCGAACACCAGCAGCGCAACCAGAACCTCAATCAGTGTAAAGCCACGCTGGGTATTCATGCCTCGTCGTTCCCTTCGCTTCCGGGATATCGCCACTCCATCGGGGAAAAACCATCCGAGGCGATGGTGTGCATTCCGGAGTCATCCCTGGCGAGGGTAAATTCCAGCTCAAAGGGCGTGGTTTCGCCGCTGGAGAAGAACACAACGTCCGGCCGCAGGCGGTCTTCATCAGACGCCAGCCTGGGGGTATCGTTCTCGATGTACTCGGTGACTGTTATCCAGGCGGGAAAGCTACGCAACCTGAACATCGGCTCGCCGGAAACCTTCCACTCTCCACTCTGGTCTTCCCAGGCAACAAAGCGATAGCCTTCCTCCTCCAGAATCAGGCCGAGCTCGGTATTGTTGAGCACGGCCTGTTCCGAGACGGTCTGCATCAGCAGATACAGCTCGCGTATCTCATTCTCCATTTCCCGGTCCCGGGAGCTCCCGCCCATGGTCATTACCGCCAGGGCTGCCAGCAAACCCACCACGACCAGGACAACAAGAATTTCAATCAGCGTGAAGCCGGAATGTCGCGCCCTGGCCTGCACAATCAGTCCCTGACTTTCCACACACTGATGTCGGCATCGTCGCCGTCGCCGCCTTCGCGACCATCCGCGCCATAGGAGAAGAGATCATAGGGGCCTTCACTTCCCGGGCTGATGTACTGATACTCGTTGCCCCAGGGATCCTCGGGAACACTGTTGAGGTAGCCCTCGGAATTCCAGTTTTTCGGCTCGGGGCTGCCACTGGGCTTGGCAACCAGTGCCTCCAGCCCCTGCTGTGTTGAGGGATAGTGGCTGTTATCGAGACGATAGAGGTCCAGGGCGTTGGCGATATTGCTCAATTGTGTTTCGGCAACCGTTACTCTGGCCTGATCACTCCGCCCCATGATGTTGGGAGCCACGATGGCAACCAGCAGGCCAAGGATAACCATTACCACCATGATCTCGATCAGGGTAAAACCCTTTTGTGCACTCTGGTATTTCATTGTCTTGCTCTTCATTGTTGCATGTCTCTGGATTTGAAAATGGGCCGGTAAGCCACCGCTGAAAAACGGACTAACCAACCAGGTTACTCATGTTGAGAATCGGGAGCATGATGGCCAGTACAATAATAAGCACCACTACGCCCATCAACAGCAGCATCATGGGTTCAAACAGGCCCACAATAGCCGCGATTTTTGATTGCAGGGTATTCTCCTGCATGGACGCTGTCCGCTCCAGCATACTATCCAGTTCACCGCTGGCCTCACCACTGGCAATCATGTGCAGCATCATCGGAGGGAAATACCCGGTCTGGTCCAGCGAGCGGTGCAGTGACCCGCCTTCACTCACCTTCCTGGCCGCGTCTCTCAACTCCTGGCGCAGATAGTCATTCGACAACACCTCGCCGGCGATACGCATGGCATCCACCAGCGGAACGCCACTGGTGGTGAGGATGCTGAGGGTGCTGGCATAGCGCGCGGTATTCACGCCCCGCACCATGCCGGCAAACAATGGCATGTTCAGAAGACTTTTGTGGAATCGCAACCGGAACGCCGGCTTACGCAAGGACCACCGGAACGCAGCGATTGCCAACACCATCAGTATCAACAGGTAGACACCGTAGCTTCCCAGAAATTCTGACACCGCCAGCATGGCTGATGTCAGTGCCGGCAATTCCTGCCCCTGCTTCACAAAGACCTCAATAATATCCGGCACCACATAGGTGAGCAGAAACACTACGATGGAGATGGCCACCACACTGAGAATAATCGGGTAAATTGCCGCAAGCTGAATCTTCTGGCGCGATTCCTGGCGCGACTCGGTGTAATCCGCCAGCCGGTTGAGCACCAGGTCAAGGTGCCCTGCGTGCTCACCGGCCGCCACAGTAGAACGGTATAACCGGGGGAAAGCACGGGGGAACTCACCCAGGCTGTCAGCCAGGCTGTAACCCTCCATGACCTTGGCTCGTATGGCAATCAGCATACTTCGGATGCGGGGGCTGGATGATTGCTGAGCCGCGGCCGACAGGGCCTGTTCAATAGGGATACCCGACTGGATCAGCGTCGCCAGTTGCCGGGTGACCAGTGCCAGGTCGGCCGTGGCAAGGCCTCCCCGACTGCTCAGGGGGTTGCTGCGGGTCTGCTTCTCGGAGGCGGGCTCCACTGCCAGAGGCGTCAGCCCCCTGTCGCGTAGCTGCTGGCGTACCGCCCTAGGGGCATCTGCCTCAACGACGCCGTGTTTCTGTTTGCCGCGGCTATCAAGCGCTTTGTATTCGAACGCTGGCATTTATCTACTTGCTCCGGTGGGTCACACGAAGGACCTCTTCGACCGTGGTCACCCCATCCAGAATTTTCTGAACACCATCGGCATGAATACTCGGCCCATGGAGCCGGGCTTCATGCTCAAGATCCAGCTCCCCTGCCCGCTTGTGGATCAGCGAGCTGATCTCTTCGTTCACTTCAACCACCTCATAAATACCTATACGGCCCCGGTACCCCAGCTGGTTGCAGTGCTCACAGCCTTTGGCACGGTAAATAGTGGGCGGATTGGCCGGGTCCTGCTGCAGGAACTCGCAATGTTCCTCACTGGGCTCGTAGGGTTCACGGCAGTCCTTGCAAAGCACCCGCACCAGACGCTGGGCAACGATACCCACAAGGCTGGAGGAGATCAGGAACGGTTCAATACCCATGTCCATGAGACGGGTGATGGCGCCAACAGCAGTATTGGTGTGCAGGGTCGACAATACCAGGTGGCCGGTCAGGCTGGCCTGCACCGCGATTTCGGCGGTTTCAAGGTCCCGGATCTCACCAATCATCACCACGTCGGGATCCTGGCGAAGGATCGCTCTCAGGCCCCGGGCAAACGTCATGTCCACCTTGGTATTGACCTGGGTCTGGCCGATGCCCGGCAGGTTATACTCGATGGGGTCCTCAACGGTCAGGATGTTACGGCTGCGGTCGTTAATCTCCTGCAGCGAGGCGTACAGGGTTGTGGATTTACCGGAACCGGTCGGGCCGGTTACCAGAAGAATACCGTAAGGGCGATAGATCAGTTTGCGCAGTACCTTCAGGTCGTTACCAGCCATGCCCAGGGATTCCAGGCGAATATTGCCGGCCTGTTTGTCCAGCAGACGCAGCACCACCCGTTCACCACTTGACGAAGGCATGGTCGAGACGCGGATATCCACTTCCCGGCCAGCCACACGCAGGGCGATACGACCGTCCTGTGGGACACGTTTTTCAGCAATATCCAGTTTCGCCATGACCTTGATGCGTGACACCAGCAGCGGCGCCAGGGCGCGCTTGGGCTGGACCACTTCCCGTAGCACGCCGTCGACACGGAACCGGACCACCAGGCGGGTTTCATAGGTTTCGATATGCACATCCGATGCGCTGGTCTTGACCGCTTCCGTCAGGATAGCGTTGATCAGCCGGATGATCGGGGCGTCATCTTCCTGCTCTAGCAGGTCTTCAGTTTCCGGCACAGAGTCAGCCAGCGAGGCCAGGTCCATATCGTCGCCGATGCCCTCAACCATTTGCATGGCTTCGGCGGAATCATTCTGATAGGCAGCATTCAGCGCTGCGTCGAACCTGGCCGGCTCAATAGTGGAAAACCGGGCACGCCCGCCACTGATACGATTCGCCTCCGCCAGCGCAGAGTGACCGGCACCCGGGCGCACCAGGATGACCGGCTCGCCGCTGTCATCACGGGTCAGAATCACGCCATTACGTTTGGCGAACGTGAAGGGAAGACGGCCCAGGGGGGCATCCTGGGCCTGAAGTTCTGTGTCTGTGTCCACGATCGTCCTCGTTTTGTTACCGGGGCCGGAAGGCGAGAGTTCCAGAAACCCTTTTTATTCAATTAATTCAGAAAGGCTACCATAGGATATGGAACCGCTGAATAACTCTATACACTATACTGCCAATAAAACCTTGCAGTCTGATAACCTGTGAGCCTTTTGCCGGCTCTCACCAGCTCTTTCCGGGACAATCAATGCTTTTAACCAGCTCGAGGTTACCACTGTTACTCGCCACCGTCGCAGGCATCGGCATGATCACTGTGACAGCCTGGCAGGGATATCGTTTCTGGCAGAGTGAAACCGATACAGTGGCCTCCCCTTCCACCAATGTACAGCCAGCCACCGACATCCTGCAGGAACCGGAGGTTAATCTGGGGACTCTGGACCTTTTCGGCAAACCCGGAGCAATGGACAGCCAGGCCGAGCCAGACACTGAAAACCTGCCGGAAACCAACTTGCGGCTGTTGCTGAGGGGGGTACTTGCAGCCTCCGGAGAGTTCCCCGGCAGCGCGTTGATTGAGGACGACAAGAGCACAACAGAAGCCTATCTTGTGGGCGACGAACTGCCCGGTGGTGCAACGCTCCGTTCAGTACGCGCCAATCGCGTCATCATCGAGCGAGGCGGCAAACTCGAGAACCTTTATTTTCCCGAGGATGAAGACCGCTCGGGGGTTTCTCTGACGTCCGGCCAGACATCCGCGAGCGACGACGAACAGGAGCGGCCCCGGGTTGAGCCAGTCAGCTCAGGCCAGTCCTCTTCCTCCAGCGCCAATGGAGACAGTGAACAGCGCCGCGAGGAAATCCGCCGGCGGCTGGAGCAGCTTCGTGAACGCCTGAGAAGCAATAACTGAGGACTTCATGGAGACGGCCGCTCTGATTCCCCGAAGCCGTTGCTCCCTGCTATCCATGCTTCTGATGGTTACCACGCTGACGGTGGCTGCTTTTGAGGTCGGTGACCGATTGATGGATTACGTGCGGTCCGAATTCGGCGAAGAGGCCCACAGCCGCCTTGAAACCTGGCAAAATCTTCACAACATGGCAGCAAACGCTCCGGTAGACCGGCAACTCAGGCTGGTCAATTCTTTCTTCAACCGCGCCAGCTTCGTGACCGATATGGAACACTGGGGCGAGGAAGACTACTGGGCCACGCCGGTCGAGCTGCTGACCACAAACGGTGGCGACTGCGAGGACTTCTCCATTGCCAAGTACCTGACCCTGAAATCCATGGGTGTGCCCGATGAGCAGTTACGCATTGTCTACGTCAAGGCCCTGGAGCTTAATCAGGCCCACATGGTTCTGGCCTGGTACCCGGAACCCGATGCCGACCCGCTGATACTCGATAACCTGATCAATGACATAAAGCCTGCCTCCCAGCGACCGGATCTTGAGCCGGTTTACAGCTTCAACGGCGATGGATTGTGGCTCAACCGTTCCGGTGATGAAAGCAAACGCATCGGTGATGCCGAGAAGCTCTCCCACTGGCAGGATCTTAACAGCCGGCTCATCGACAGCCTCCGGTGACGCCATAAGACACAACCGTTGTCGTCAGATGACATAGTGCCCGGCGCAAATACCGGTACAATCCTTGCCATACCAAACGACAGAGAAAGGATAGTTAATATGCGACGCTGGAACGGCTGGGGTGATGATCAGTTCAACCTTGAGTTACCCGAGGGAGGGCGTCAGTTCCTTGAAGATCGCATCGGCACCGCCACCCCGCTCAGCGACACCTCCCTTGAAACAGCCTGTTCACAGGTGCCCGACAGCCGCCTGCCCGACCATCCCCATGTGGTTGTAAACCCCGAAGACCGCGTGCGCCACGCCCGAGGACAGAGCCTGGCTGACTGGCTGGCCATGCGCAGTGGTGATGTTGGCGTCTTTCCTGATGGCGTCGCGTACCCGGAGTCCTCAAAGGATGTTCAGGCCCTGCTTGCCTATGCCGAAGCTCATGATGTCTCACTGATACCCTACGGCGGCGGCACCAGTGTGGCCGGGCATATCAACCCCGTTGCCGGCGGCAAACCGGTTATGACAGTGGACATGGGCCGCATGAACCGGCTGACTGACCTGGACCGGGAAAGCCAGATTGCCACCTTCGGAGCGGGTACACCCGGCCCGCTGGTTGAATCCCAGCTGCGGGCACACGGGTACACCCTGGGCCACTTTCCCCAATCGTTTGAGCTTTCCACGGTTGGCGGCTGGGTAGCCAGCCGGTCCAGTGGCCAGCAGTCCCTGCGCTATGGCCGTATTGAGCAACTCTTTGCCGGAGGGCGCATTGAAACCCTAAAGGGCACACTGGACATACCTACCTTTCCTGCCTCCAGCGCCGGCCCCGATATCCGCGAGATGATTCTGGGATCAGAGGGCCGTATCGGTCTGATCACGGAAGTGAAGGTCCGTATTACACCCCTGCCCTTCCATGAAAGCTTCCACGTGGTGTTTTTTCCATCCTGGGACACGGCAAGAACCGCCTGCCGCAAGCTGGTGCAGAACCGCACGCAGCTTTCCATGCTGCGCCTGAGCAACGCCACCGAAACAGAAACCCAGCTTGCCCTGGCCGGCCACCCCGGGCTGATCGGCATGCTGGAATCCTATCTGTCCCTGCGCGGGGCAAAGGATGGCAAGTGCATGATGACTTTCGGTATTACCGGCAGCAAGCGGCAGTGCAGCAATGCCCTCAAAGAGACCCGAACCATCTGTCACGAGCATGACGGAATATATACCGGCAAAAAGCTGGGTGAAAAATGGGCAGCCAAACGCTTCACCATGCCCTACCTGAGAGAAGCACTCTGGCAGCTGGGCTATGCTGTCGACACGCTGGAAACCGCCACCGACTGGGATAACGTTGATAATCTTTTAAGACGGATTGAAGAAAACCTTCGTAACCAGTTGAATGAAAAGATAGAATCGGTGCATGTATTCACCCATCTTTCGCATTTCTACACCCAGGGCTGCAGTATCTACACCACCTATGTGTTCCGCGTTGCCGATACCTACAATGAAACCCGGGCCCGCTGGAAGACTCTGAAAGACAGCACCTCCTCCGTAATCGTCAATAATCGCGGAACCATCAGCCACCAGCATGGCGTCGGCAAGGATCACGCGCCCTTCCTGCCGATGGAAAAAGGCGAACTGGGTATGCTGGCCATCGGCTCCCTTTGCAGGACCTTTGACCCGGCGGGCCTGCTGAACCCAAAAACCCTGGTTGAATGATCATGTCACTGACGCGCGCGCAGAAGCTGGAACAGCTCGGGACCGATAACACCGAGTATGACGTCGTTGTGATCGGCGGCGGCATTACCGGCGCCGGCATTGCCCGGGAAGCGGCAGGCAGCGGCCTGCGCACCCTGCTGGTGGAACAGAATGATTTCTCCTCGGGCACCTCCAGCCGCTCCTCGAAAATGGTCCACGGCGGCCTGCGCTACCTTGGAAGCGGCCAGTTCAACCTGACCCGGGACGCGGTGCGAGAGCGGGAACGGTTGATGGCCGAGGCGCCGGGGCTGATCGACCCCCTGCGCTTCATTATGCCCCATTACCGCAAACAGTTTCCCGGGCCACGGCTGTTCCAGATTCTGTTACGGGTATACGACCGGATAGCGGGTAATCCCTCCCGACAGCGACTTTCCCCCGCCGAAACCCTGCAATGGGTACCGGGGCTGGCGACAGACAACCTGGTTGCCGCCAGCGGGTTCACCGACGCGGTTACTGATGATTCCCGGCTGGTACAGAGAGTCATCGAGGAGGCCGAGCAGGATGGTGCCCTGAGCCTGAACTACCTGCAGGCGGACGCTGTCATTCGTGACGGCGACACTGCCGCCGTGACCGGTATCCGGCTTCGCGATACCAGTACGGACGGACAGACCTTGGTCGTTAATACACGCCTCGTTGTCAATGCCACCGGCGCCTGGGCCCGCACCTTGCAACAGGTGGACGATGACAAGACCAGCATAAGACCCCTGCGGGGCAGTCATCTGGTGCTGCCTTTCAGCAGGCTGCCCGTTTCCTGCTCGGTTTCGCTGTTCCACCCCCGCGACCGGCGCCCGGTATTTGCTTTTCCCTGGCAGGGCACGACGGTGCTGGGCACCACCGACCTGGACCACGATAAGGACCTTTCCGAGGAACCCGCCATTACCCGGGAAGAGCTGGATTACCTGCTGCAGATCTCGGAGACCCTGTTTCCCGCCAGCAACATCACCGACAGCGACATTATCGCTACCTGGGCCGGAGTGAGACCGGTGGTCAGCGAACACAGTCCGAGTGCAAAATCCGTAAAGCCCTCAAAAGAAAACCGCGAGCATGTGATCTGGTCCGATAACGGGCTGATCAGTATCGCCGGCGGCAAGCTCACCACCTTCCGACTGATTGCTCGGGAAGTGCTCACAAGGGCGCAGGATCTCATTCCCGAAATGACTCTGAGGCCGGGCGACGCTCGGGTTTTCTCTCCACCTGACGCACTGGAACGCCCACGAAACATCAGTCACCGCGGCTGGGAACGCCTGAAGGGCTTTTATGGTCCGGCCCTGGAGCAAGTT
>JBHEPI010000084.1:0-52866 GCA_046260345.1 Marinobacter sp.
CCGCCGCATCCGGCCGGACGAACCCAGCAATTCAATCAAAAGCGGCAGGGTCTGGCTGGTCCAGCCGAGCACGACAATATGGTTGCGAAGCGTGACCGGCGTCAGCCCCCGCTCAAGATCGGTCATTTTGGCGATCAGCCAGCGGGTCAGGATGGCTACCAGGGTACCCATGAACACCACGTAGCCGCTGATGGTGAGAATAGTGGATACCAGCCGTTGCCAGTTGCCGACATCGTCCCCCAGATAGCCCGGATCTGTCAGCCGCAGAAACGCCCACCATATCGCGCCCCCGACGTCCTCATGGGGCCCACCGAAAGGAATCACCAGCAGGCCACCGATCAGGGAAATCAGTCCAATAAAGACACCGACGACCAAAAGCTGGAAGCCGGCGCCTTTAACGAGCTGGCGCTCTACAATGAACTTGACGCGATCAACAAAACGAAATGGCAACATGGTAGCCCTTTTGAACACACTGAAAATGTCGGTAGCATAGCGTAAAAGGAACAGCAGACATGGGTAAAAGTGACTTCATGAGCGCCCCGGACAGAAAACAGAAAAAACTGACAGCCATCCGGGTTTCAGGGTCGTATCATTGGGTATGAAAAATTTATTCCGGACACTGATAACATTCACGTGCCTGATGTCTGCTGGCTGTACCTCACTGCCCGCAAACACTTCAAAGGTGATGCCGCCGCAATCACAATATGATTCTATCATCGCGGATAGCGACGGCGCCCTGCTCTCTATTAACCAGCTGGCAGAGCGGCTGGCATCAGCCGATGTGGTGGTGATTGGCGAATTCCATGGCCACCACGGTGCCCATCTGCTACAAGCGTTGATTCAGTCCACGCTCTATCGGATCAGGCCGCAGCAGCTACTGAGCATGGAGCAGTTCACTCTGGCAGACCAGTCAGAACTGGACAGATATCTCGACGGGCAAACGGGGGAAGAAGAACTGATTGCCGATACCGGCGCCTGGTCAAACTACAAAGCGTCCTACCGCCCTCTGATCGAGTTTTCAAAGAGCCGTAACATAGCCGTAATTGCCGCCAACGCGCCGGCGGATATTGTCCGATGCATCGGGCGCACCGGTGAAGCCTATCTGAATCAGCTTGATAGTGACCACAGAGAACAGTTACCAGACGATCCATTTGTAGACACGCCAGCCTATCGAACCAAATTCTTCGAGGCTCTTGGCGGTCGCCACGGTTCAGGCCAGAGCAAGAGCCAGACACAGAACAGCGAACGCATGAAAAACAGCTATAAGGCTCAGCTATTGCGGGACAACACCATGGCGGATCAGGTCGTCAGAGCTCTGCGGGAAAATCCTGATCATCAGGTTATTCACCTCAACGGCACCTTTCATTCAGAAAACCGGCTGGGCATGGTTGCCGTGCTGGAAAAGAAGCACCCGGAACTTGAAGTCGCTGTTATCAGCCCGGTGTTCTGGAGCCCGGATGAAGACTTTCATAGCCTGATGGAAGCACAGCGGGGAAAAGGTGATTTCCTGTATTTCCTGCAGCCACTGCCGCAAGAGTACCGAGACAGCGAACGCCATCGCGATGCCATCATGGAACAATTCCACAACGCCGCCGAGATTTCCTGTGAATGAAGTCAGACAGGAAAAACGCTCACGCAGCTTTCTTCTGCCCCGCGCGGATCACAATAGCGATACCGCCAAGAATGGCGATACCGGCGACAACCAATCGCAGGGTCAGTGGCTCACTCAATAGCAGCACACCGCCGATTGCGGCGATAACGGGCACACTGAGCTGAACGGTCGCCGCCGAGGTTGCCTGCAGCAACGGCAGCGCCATGTACCAGACGGCGTAGCCCATACCCGAGGCAATAGCACCGGAGGCGATCGCGTACCCCATTCCCGCCATATCGACGCTGGCACTGGTCATCATCATGAAGCTCAGTGCCAGAGCCATGGGCACGGCACGCACAAAGTTTCCGGTGGTCACGGCGGTGGGTTCGCCGGCCCCTTTCGCCCGCAGCGAATACACCCCCCAGGCAATGCCGGCACTGACCATCAACAGCGAACTGAACAACGGCGGCGCCGTCAGCCCCGGCAACAGCAGCCCCACCAGCCCCGAGAACGCCACCACGAAACCCGCCCACTGCAACATCTGAGGGCGATTTCCCTGGATGATACCGATGCTGATCATGGTGGCCTGCACGGCGCCAAAAAGTAACAGGGCGCCCATGGCCGCAGACAGGCCACCGTAGGCGTATGAGAAGGCAGCCGCATAGACAAACAACGCCAGCGCAGAACCCCAGGAACCCTGCTTCAGTGGCGCCCGGTTGCCACGGAAGCTGAGCAGCAGCCAAAGCATTAACGCCCCGGACACCAGGCGAACGCTGGTAAACGTAGCGGCATCAATGTCGGTATCCCGGAGAGCAGCGCGGCATAACAGGGAATTACCGGCGAAAGCGGTCATGGCAACGGTGGTAAACAGCAAGGTACGCAATGGGGACAAGACAGCACTCCCGGGCAGTTGGTTTCGACCCTTTCCAGTGTAGGCCCTGGCCGGAAAACTGCTTATTACTCAATGGTCGATAACAGACGGCTACTAAAGACCTGTTCGTCGGAAGCTCCGAACAGCACGAAACGCACGCGCTTGACATTCTCCAGCCCCGGCAGAACCTGCCTGACTGTGGTCAGGGCGATCTCCGCTGCACTCTCCAGTGGATACCCGAAAGCCCCGGTCGAAATGGCCGGGAACGCAACGGATGCGATTCCCTTGCTGTCCGCCAGCTCCAGGGCATTGCGGTAACACTCCGCCAGCCAGTGATCAGAGGGTTCATCGACACCGTACACTGGGCCCAGGCAATGAATGACAAACCGGTTCGGCAGGTCATGAGCGCCGGTGAGCACGGCCTCACCGGGACGGATCGGAGCCTTGGGGCGGCACTCCGCCACCAGCCCCGGTCCTGCCGCAGAATGGATCGCACCGGCAACGCCGCCACCGGGCATCAGCTGTGCGTTGGCAGCGTTGACCACCGCTTCCATATCGTCCTGGCGGGTGATATCACCGCGCAGGCATTCCACGATTTTTCCGTTCAGTTCAACCTGTGCCATGGAGCACTCCCGGGCATTGCCTCAACGACGACGCTTCAGCGACCAGTTACTGGGTCTGCACCATTTCATCGGTAACCTGATAGTCCCCGGCCAGCCAGCCAAGAATTTCCCTGGCGGCCGGGTGGTCAAAGCGACGATAACATTCGGTCATTGCCCCGAGACGCTCACTGCTGATTCTTCCGAGCCCCGCGTCCTCCAACACGATAAGATCCCTCACGACCTGCTGTGCCAGCTCCTTGCCAAGCACCTCCTGAGCTGCCCGAAGGAAAGCCTGGCCATATTGGTATTCGCCCCCCTGCTCATAACTTTTCGCCAGGGTGATGGCAGGTATGGTCGTCAGCGTCGGCTGCAATGCCGGGTTGATAGCATGGCCCGCAAGGTACTGGCTGTTGTCGGCGGACCTGCCGGTAAACGCACGCAGATGCAAATGGCGGGACATTCGATCACCGTCGTTCACCGGGTAGTTGTCCCAGAGTACCGGCTTGCGCCCCAGTGCCTCTGATACACGTTGCAGATGTCCCGGCGATATCTCCCGGGAACAGACTTCCTCGCCCGTCCAGAATACCTGCACTGACGAATCGAGCGCGCTGCCCAGGTCCTCCAGGTAGCGGTCGGGACGCTGGCCAAACACCCGGTCCAGCACCGGGTCGTCAGAGTAATAGCTGGGGCAGACCGTCAGCTGATCGGCACCACTGCGCTCAGCTACCCAGTGAATGATATCCGCCTGGCGGGCAGCCAGGTCCGGCGTGTCGCTTTCCATGTCATCGAACAGTATGGCCAGTTCGCTGATGCCCAGTTGATCGAACGCTGCCAGCTTTTCTGCCAGCGCCGCTTTGGCAGAATCGTCAAAGTTATTGAAGACTTCAAACGGGCTCAGCCCGACACCAAACCGCACGCCCTGCTCACCGCAGAAACGGGCAAAATCAGCCAGTTCGCTGGCCACCGGTTCGGGATGGGGCTCACTCCAACGACGGCGCAGAAAGGCATCGGCCTTGGGTGCATACCAGTAGTTCCGGTATCCATGCGGCGCCAGCGTCCGCACGACCCGCCGTCGCTCCTCCCAGCTCCATAACGGGCCATAGAAGCCTTCAATAATGCCGAGCGGGGGTTGTTCTGACATTGTTTTTTCCATCATTCAGGTGCAGAAACAGAGCAAGTATTGCAAAGATTCGCATACAAGCCGACTTTGGCCATCGCACACTCACCCCATTGTTCGCTAAACTCGCTCGATAAGTGTGTCATTTATACCTCACCGAAATAATGTGCGACGAAGGAGCGCAGCGAATGGACATAACAACATTTGAAGATCTGATCATCTGGGCCCGCGAGCTTCATACCAACCTTGCCCAATGTCTGTCGGAGTGCTCCTCCAATAACCCGGACGAACGAGCCCAGGCGCTGCTGACCTACCTGGCCGGCCATGAATCCGAACTGGCGCGCATTACCGCCGAATTCGAGAAACAATCCGACCCGAAGGCGCTGAAGACAAGAGTCTACGATTACCTCAACAACGAACACAAACGCATCAAGGCACACGAAAGCTGCGATGGTCATTACGCTAACCTCGACTTTGATGGCATCGAGCGGGAAATATTCGCATTCCATGACCAGCTGATCGACCTTTACGACAGCCTGGCCGGCAAGGCAGAAATTCCAGAAGCAAAAGAACTGGTGGAATCGATGCGGGCGATGGAGGAACACGAAGCCATGAGGCTGGCCAGTCAGGTCGGCAGAATGAATGACCTCTGAGCCGGCGGCCTGAGATAATGAAAGCTGGAAATTTTACAGAGCCACGAGTACTGTACATTTAAACAGTATTCCGGATTCCGTATGAAAACCCGCGCGACACCGCTTAATCCGAAGAACCGCTTCCAGCCCATCGTCACTGACCGCGAATGCGACGACGGCTGGTATCAGGACCCGGCTGACGACACCTGCCCCGATTCCCTGGCAACCGACGTTACTGACGAGCAGGTACGCTCGATTATCAGCCGCAACCAGTCCCCGGATGTGCCGTTCGACCAGTCCATAAACCCCTACAGAGGGTGCGAGCACGCCTGTATCTACTGTTTCGCCCGCCCCACCCACGCATATTGGGATATGTCCCCGGGGCTGGACTTCGAAACCCGGCTGATTGCCAAGCCCAACGCCGCTGAGCAACTTCGCAGGGAGCTGGACAAGCCCGGCTACCGGGTGTCTCCCCTTGCCCTCGGCATGAATACAGATGCGTACCAGCCAATTGAAAAACAGCGGGAAATTACCCGCGACATTCTCAAAGTGCTGGCCGAATATCGCCACCCGGTGTCCGTTATCACCAAGGGAGCGCTGATCCTGCGCGACCTGGACCTGTTATCGGAACTGGCGGCCCAGGGGCTTTGCACTGTCAGTGTCAGCCTGACGACTCTCGACAACACCCTGAAGCGTCAGATGGAACCGCGAACAGCGGCGCCAGCCACACGCCTGAAAATCATTCGTGAACTCAGCGCTGCGGGGGTGCCGACCGGTATCATCATTGGCCCGGTGATTCCATTCATCAATGACCATGAAATCGAGGCGATACTGGAAGCCGCTGCCGGAGCCGGTGCGCAACGGGCCAGCTGGATCATGCTGCGCCTGCCACTGGAACTGGACGAACTGTTCCAGGACTGGCTACAGCGGCATTTCCCGGAACGGGCCGGGCGTATCATGAACCGCATCCGTGATTTGCGCGGCGGTAAAAGCTACGATGCAAAATTCGGGCGTCGTATGACGGGAACAGGCCCTTTTGCAGACCTTGTACGTCAGCGCTTTTCACAGCGGGCGAGACAACTGGGCCTGAATCTTCATCAGGCAGAGCCTCTCCGTGGCGACCTTTTCAAGCGGCCCGGTGGTGAACAGATGGCACTGCTCTGAGCCAGAGCATGTAGATGGGGGTCCAGGGTGCTCTTTTCAAACGACTCCATCAACACCCCGGCCTTTCTGGCAGTCCTTACTCTGCGGGCAAAAGCCGAACTGACAGGTAAGACCTAGGTCGTACAGACAGCGGTTTTTCGTTTCGTTGGCTGTCGATAATTGCTAACGTGAACTAGAATTAAGAGTTACTCATTCCAATAATGGAAGAGGCTCTTATACAACAACGACAAAAGAGGCTAGAAGAGCAATGAAGATCCGTTCTGTTCTATCCGCGTCTGTACTGGCAGTGGCAACTACCTTTGCTTCAGCGCAGGCGCTTGCACAAGAAACCTTTACACTCAAACTCGCTGAAACCTGGGGACCCAATTTTCCAATCTTTGGTGACACCACCAAGAATTTTGCCGAGCGCGTCGAGAAAATGTCCGACGGCCGACTGAAGATCCGCATCGATTCCGCCAACAAGCACAAATCTCCGCTGGGCGTGTTTGATATGGTCAAGGCTGGCCAGTACGACATGGGGCATTCCGCGTCCTACTACTGGAAGGGCAAGGTACCCAACACCCTGTTTTTCACCAGCATGCCCTTCGGCATGAACGCCATGGAACAGTACGCCTGGTTCTACCACGGTGGCGGCATGGAACTGATGCAGGAAGTCTACGAGCCCCACAACATGCTGTCATTCCCGGGCGGCAACACCGGTGTTCAGATGGGCGGCTGGTTCCGCAAGGAAATCAAGTCTCTGGATGATCTGGATGGGCTGAAAATGCGTATCCCGGGCTTCGCGGGTGAAGTCTTCGCGGAAGTTGGCGTTAACCCGACCAACATCGCACCGGGCGAGCTCTATACCGCACTTGAGCGCAACACCATTGATGCAGTGGAGTGGGTGGGCCCGTCGCTGGACTTGCGCCTTGGTTTCCAGCAGATCGCTGACTACTACTACACCGGCTGGCATGAGCCTGCCACAGAGCTGCAGTTCCTGATCAACAAAAAGGTGTGGGACAAACTGCCTGCTGACCTGCAGGAGATCATGAAGGTCGCCATGCGCACGGGTTCCTACGACATGCTGGTGCATTCTCAGCACGCCAACGCGGAAGCCTGGGCCAACATCAAGGAAGAGTATCCCAATGTGCAGATCAAGCAGTTCCCGCAGGAAATCTTCCAGGCCATGTATGACGCCAACGAGAAGCTTCTCGAAGAAGCCGCCGAAGAGGGTGAGCAGGCTGCAAGGATCGTGAAGTCCCAGACGGAATATCTTGAGCAGAGCCGCGCCTATACGGACATTTCAGAGCGCGCGTATCTAAACACGATGTCAGAAGTCGAGTAATATACAGGCAGTACCTGAGCCGGGATCGCTCTTGAAGTGGTCCCGGCTTTCTCGTTTAGGGCAAATGATAAATCGCTGATTCAGTTGGCAGAGGGCAATCAATGCGTTGGATTATCAAGTTGGACGAGGGCCTGGCACGCCTGTCCATATTTTGTGGCTGGGTGGCCTGTGCCGCAATGATACTGATGGCAGGCAACGTCTTTTTCGACGTCGTCGCGCGTTACGTCTTCAATGATGTTTCAATCGGCATGCAGGAGATGGAGTGGCACCTGTACTCAGTGGTATTCATGTTCGGCATCCCCTTTGCTCTCCGCACTGACGGGCATGTGAGGGTCGATGTCCTGTACACCCGCTGGAGCGACAAGACCAAGGCATGGATCAACCTCGTCGGCGCCATCATTTTCATTATCCCTTTCTCCTACCTGATCTGGCACTTCGGCTACGACTTCACCGTCGAATCCTACAGTATGGGCGAAGGCAGCGGCGATCCGGGCGGTCTGCCCCATCGCTGGGTTATCAAGAGCGTGATTCCCATTACAGCGGTATTCACCGCAACGGCTGGCCTCAATATGGTCACCTTTGCCATACGGGTGATGTCCGGTGAGAAAAGTTACGAAGCAAAACACGGTGCGGAGGGCCTCGCATGATTGGCATGATTATGTTCGGCGTTGCCCTGCTGATGCTGATGCTCGGCTTCCCGGTTGCCTTTACCTTCGGTGGCGTTGCCCTGTTCTTCGGAATCTTTGCTGAGGGCATGGATCTGTTTGCCTTCATGCCCTACCGCATCATGAGTGTGATGCAGAACACCACTCTCATGGCTGTGCCTCTGTTTATCTTCATGGGCGTTGTGCTTCAACGCACCAAACTGGCGGCGCAGTTGCTGACGTCCATGGGCCGGCTGTTTGGCGGTTTGCCCGGCGGCCTGGCCATCTCCACCATTCTGGTGGGTGCCCTGCTTGCGGCTTCAACCGGTGTAGTCGGAGCCAGCGTGGTTGCCATGGGCCTGATTTCACTGCCGGTCATGCTTGCCCACAATTACGACAAGCGGCTTGCTACAGGCACGATTTGCGGCGCTGGCACCCTCGGGCAAATTGTCCCCCCGTCCATCATCCTGATCATTCTTGGTGATGTACTCGGGCTGCCCGTGGGCGACCTTTTCAAGGCCGCCGTGATACCCGGCCTGGTCCTGGTCGGGCTTTATATAATCTATATCCTCGTTCTCACCCGCCTCAAGCCTGAGACGGCGCCCGCCATGCCCGACGACAGTGGCCTGTCCCGCGGGAAGGAAATAGTGGCGGCACTGCTGGCCATTATCCCGCCCCTGGCACTGATCGTCGTTGTGCTGGGTTCCATCTTTGCCGGGATTGCCACACCTACGGAATCCTCCGCCCTTGGCGGGGTCGGCGCTATCGTGCTGGCACTGGTTTATCGCCAGTTCTCGTTCCAGATGGTCTGGGACGCCTCCAAGGACACGGTCAAGGTGACCGCCATGGTGTTCGCTATCCTCATCGGTGCAACGGCTTTCTCGATGGTATTCAGCTACACCGGAGGTGACTACCTTCTGGAAGAGTGGATGCTGCAGCTCCCCGGAGAGAAATGGGGGTTCATCATTCTCGCCATGCTGGTTATTCTGATACTGGGCTTTTTCATTGATTTCGTGGAGATTTCCTTCATCATCGTGCCAATCCTGGCGCCGATTGCAGAAGCACTGGGCATCAACATGCTCTGGTTCGCTATTCTGATCGCCATGAACCTGCAAACCAGCTTCCTGACCCCCCCGTTCGGTTTCAGTCTGTTCTATCTCAAGGGGGTATCACCGCCTGCGATACGAACCACGGATATCTACAAAGGGGTTTTGCCGTTCATACTGATGCAGGTACTGGTTCTGGCGTTGATCGTGATCTTCCCGGAATGGTTCGGCATGAGCTCGTCCTACTGACGGAAGTCAGAGTACCGGGGCCTCCCAGCCCCGGTACCTATTCCCTTTACCCTCCTCTATTGGCGCCATAGCCGCGTTCAATTTCCCCGGAACATGACAAACTGTAGTGGTTTCCTATACTGAACCAAGGCAGGCGATTCTCAGCTGTGATATCGGGACACGCCCTGATGCTGAATCACTGTTGGCCTGAAAAGGTTAACGTCAGTCCGTGATTATCCAGCCATTAAGGGAGGCAAGGATTCATGAATCAAAGCACCGCGCGAAAGACAACCAACGCCAGTGATGAACCTCAGGAACACAAACCACATGTTCTGACACTGCCCCTGGAAGACCAACAGGCAGACAGGGCGCCCCACAGCTATGAGCGCTGGCTGATTGCCAAACTGCTGCGTATGGCAGGTTCACCTCCGGTGCGTTTTCAATTATGGAATGAGGAATTGATCGAGCCCGAGACGGGACAGGCACGGTTTACCCTCAGGCTTTCCGACCCCAAGGCCTTATATACCCTGGTCACCAATCCAAACCTCGCTTTTGGCGACTTGTACGCTGCCGGAAGACTCCAGGTGGATGGTGATCTGACAGAGCTGATGGAATCACTTTATCGGTCCGTTCATCAGGCAAGACAAAAATGGCCCAAGTGGCTGGAGGCTCTTTGGCGCAATCACAATCCCCGATCGACTGGTGTTTCGGAGGCGAAGGAAAATATTCATCACCACTACGACCTCGGCAACGAATTCTACCGGCTCTGGCTTGACCAGGCCGAAATGCAGTACACCTGCGCTTACTATGAAACGCCCGATCTGACCCTGGAGCAGGCCCAGCTGGCCAAACTGGAACACGTATGCCGCAAATTACGCCTGAAGCCCGGCATGACAGTAGTGGAAGCCGGTTGCGGCTGGGGCGGCCTGGCCCGCTATATGGCCCGTAACTACGGTGTTAAAGTGCACTCCTACAATATTTCGAAGGAACAGCTGGCCTATGCCCGTGAAGAAGCCAGGCGCCAGCAACTTGACCATCTGATTGAATACGTCGAGGACGATTACCGCAATATCAGCGGGCAATACGATGCCTTTGTCTCCATCGGGATGCTTGAGCACGTCGGTAAGGAAAACTATCAGGCGCTATCAGAACTCATTCGTCGCTCACTCAAGCCCGATGGCATGGCGTTGTTACACAGTATTGGCCGCAATCGCCCGATGCTGATGAACGCCTGGATCGAAAAGCGGATTTTTCCGGGCGCATACCCGCCCAGCATCTCCGAGTTCATGGGTATTTGTGAGCATGGTGGTTTCTCGGTGCTGGATGTGGAAAACCTGCGCCTGCACTACGCCCAGACCCTGACCCACTGGATGGAGCGGTTCCGCAACAACATGGACAATGTCACGGAAATGTATGACGACCACTTTGCCCGGGCCTGGGAGATGTACCTTGCCGGATCCACAGCGGCCTTCCGTGCAGGGGCACTGCAACTGTTCCAGGTGGTCTTCACCCATGGCGAGAACAATGAGCTGCCCCAGAGCCGTCAGGATATCTACACCTTCCCTGCCGCTCCGGAGGCCCGGTAATGGAGTACTACGACCTGATCATCGTTGGCGCCGGGCCAGCCGGTTCAACACTGGCCCACGCGCTCAGGGACAGTGGCAAGCGAATACTGATTATCGACAAACAGGATTTTCCACGGGACAAGACCTGTGCCGGCTGGGTCACACCAGCGGTAATGAAAAGCCTGGATATCGACATCCCGGAATACGGGGCGCGGCACACGCTGCAACCCATCCGGCAATTTCGTATCGGCATGATGGGCCAGCCTGCAGTAGTCAATGACCATGACGATGTGGTCAGCTATGGAATACGGCGTTGCGAGTTCGATGCCTATCTGCTGGACAGGGTAAAAGCACCAAAACAACTGGAAACACCAGTCAAGTCGATCGTTCGCAGGGATGGTAACTGGGTGGTCAACGACACCTGGGAAGCACCACTGATCGTGGGCGCTGGAGGCCACTTCTGCCCGGTTGCGAAGTTGCTTGGCGATGGCCCGGGTAGCCATGAGACGGCAGTAGCCGCCAAGGAAGTGGAATTTGAAATGACACCTGAGCAGGCCGAAGCCTGTGAAGCCCGAGGCGACACACCGGAACTCTGGTTCTGCCGCGATCTGAAAGGTTATGCCTGGGTGTTCCGCAAGGGTAACTACCTGAATATCGGCCTGGGGAGAGAAGATAACCACAAGCTCACAGAGCACCTGAATGCCTTCGTCGATGAAATGAAATCGGAGGGGCGTATTCCGTCGCATTTACCCGGCCGGTTCAAAGGCCATGCCTACCTGCTTTACGACCACGCAGAGCGGCCACTGGTGGATGATGGCCTGTTGCTGATCGGTGATTCCGCCGGTCTGGCCTATACCCAGAGCGGCGAAGGCATACGGCCGGCCATTGAATCCGCATTGATAGCGGCAGATGTTATCCGTGACAGGGAGGACTATTCTGCCCAGTCACTGCAAGCCTACGGCGAAGCCATTGCCAGCCGTTTCGGAAACCGCGCCACTTCCCGGGATAACGGCTGGCAGGTTCCCGACTGGCTCAAGATGCCGCTGGCCAGCACCCTGATGCGGTCCCACTGGTTTACCCGCAAGATAGTCACCGAAAAGTGGTTCCTGCATCAACAGGTGCCGACACTGGAAGTGACACAGATTTAGAATTCTGCGGCCTGGTGCGGCGGAAGATTTCTCCGCGGAAACATAGAAAAGCCGGGCAATGCCCGGCTTTCATTTTCACCTGATGTGACGACCTCTGGATTAAGATCGTCGGTCACGGTGATACGCCTCAGAACTTCACGCGCATACCGGCAAGGAAGCCCATATCAGCATTATCTGCATCCGTGTCAGCCACTTCTGCAAAGGCACTGACGTTCTTGTGCTGCGGGAACTTGTAGGTCACGTTAGCGTACCAGCCAGTCACGTCTTCGGCTCCATCTTCTTCCTGATTCTGCATACCAACTGCTGCACCGGTTGTGCTGGTAATATCAAAAGCCGCTGCTACGTTGTATAGCGTTGTGTCCAGGTCAGTGTTGGAGTCGTCTGTGCTGCTGTAGTCAGCGGCCAGCGTCGCAATTCCGAAGTCATAAGAGGCACTAACGCCGTAGGTGTCGATTGATTCCTGCGCAAGCGGAGTATGTGCCTGATAGGCCGCTGCCAGAACCAGGCCAGCCAGCTCCGTGGAGGCAAACAGGTCGGTATACTCGCCTTCGATGCCAGCCTTGTTTTCAGCTTCCAGCTCATGCGAAAGCACCAGGTAAATGTTACCCAGGTTCGCATCGAAACGAATGGTGTCATCGCCATCGGTCGCGATTGCATCAAACTGATCCTCGTCCAGAGGAGCTTCATAGGCCTCTTCAATACCAAACTCGTCAGAAGCAAAGTTCTGCTTACCAACAGAGCCGGAGACAGCGCCGTACTGCAGACCGACATAGGCTTCTTCCATGGGCTCATCGGTGCTTCCGTCATTGGCATGGCCCTTGAAATCAAGGTCCACACGACCAAAGGCCTTCATGTCGTTGCCCAGGTCATAGCTGACGTAGTTCTTCAGCTCCAGATCGTCGTAATCAACGTACAGGTCCTCGTCGTCACCGATGTTCTGGCGCAATTGAACCTGGAAGTCACCGTTGAGCTTATAAGTCAGGCCGTCCTTTTCATAAATGGTGGCTGCGTTGACTGAACCTGCGGCTACAGAAGACATGGCAACAGCCAGAAGAAGCTTTTTCATTTACGTTAACTCCACTATCGTTTGGTTTTAAGTGCTTTGATTACTGAAATCCATCCCCGGCTCTATGCTGAAGAATCAAACATCAGCCAGGACGTCAGGAATTTGAAAAATCCGGGGCATGGCCCCGGCATAAAAGTGTTCACTCAAATCGCAACATGAACTCAAAGCTCTCCGGAAACGATCCCGGAACATTTCCGGAAATAACGCCTCCACTTAAGCTGCTCTTTAAAGAACGGCCTTAAGCTCTGAGACCCTAACTTATCGGTAATTTATTTCAGGAAAATTACATATTGGAGGCAGTTTTATTTCATTTAAATTTATCTTTTAAAGAATAACGCTCAGCAAAAAAACCTGAATACAAGAAGGTATATTCAGGCACATGGCATCTACCAGACTTAAATCAGATGTGACAGTCCTAGTTCAAATAACTCGCTTGCGAATCATAGATGAGAGCTGCTCAAACCCTATAACAACAACCAGCACAACCAGAATAATGGAGAATGCTTTATCGTACTGGAACAGACGCATGGCGGTTGACAGCTCTACTCCTATGCCGCCGGCACCGACCAGGCCAAGGGTGACCGCCGAACGGATCGCCTTCTCAACACTGTAAAGGCTGGTGGCCGACATAGACGCCAGAGTCTCCGGCAAAATGGCGCCTGCAATCACTGACACCCTGCCCGCACCGCTTGCGGTGAGGGCATTGGCCGGACCGGGTCGGACTTCTTCTACACGCTCGGAAAAGAAGCGGGCGGCGAAACCGATGGTATCCAGTATGATGGCAAGAATACCTGCCAGGGGCCCAAGCCCGACCGCCACCACAAAGATCAGTGCCCAGATCAGATCCGGAATTGTTCGCATGGTGGCTATCAGGAACCGTGTTATGGTGCGCACAAGAGGATGCGGTGTGGTATTCCGTGAGGCCAGCAATGCAAAAGGAACGCTTAATATAACTCCGATAGTAACGCCCACAATTGCCATATACAGAGTTTCGAGCATGGCCTCTGCAATTACATCCATATCCGACCAGTCAGGTGGTATCGCCTGGCCCAGAAATACAGTTAGATTATTAGCCCCTTTTATTAACCGCTCCAATGATATTTCTGCAGAACTGAAACCCTGTATAAATAAAAATGCAAAAACAAGAAGAATAAATCCAGCAAACCAAGAAGGGGATGTTAATCTTGGTGGCATATAATGCTCAGGAGACTGATGATTATGATTCATGCAATCTCCGAGGAATTTTTATTTATAACGGGACTTTCAGTAATAGTGGAACAGTCTTCATCATGGGTTGAAGTACCATCGACCCGGGTATCACCCTGATAAAGTTGTGCCAGTGATTCGTTATCAGACAGATCCCGATTTGAATCCAGAATGATCCTGCCTGCTTTCATGCCCACAATCCGATCTGCGTAGTCCTGGGCAAGATCAAGCTGATGCAGGGTGCAGAAAACCGTCATCCTGTGCTCCCTCACGACTTCCCAGAGCAAGTCCATCACTTCAATACCGGCTTTGGGGTCCAGGCTTGCGACCGGCTCATCTGCCAGAATAACCTTGGGTTTCTGCATCAGCATTCTGGCAATGGCGACCCGCTGCTGCTGACCGCCCGATAGATCCCGGCAACGATGATTTGCCTTGTCGGCCATACGAACCCTGCTCAGGCAATGCATCGCTTTCTCACGAAACTCCGCGGGAGCCAGGGAATTCCACACCGTCAACAAGCCGCCGGGGCGCTGCCCCATCGCCCCGTAGAGCACGTTCTGAAACACCGTCAGATTCTCGACAAGATTGAACTGCTGAAAGACCACGCCGACACCCTGTCGGATCTTTCGGAGCTGTTTTCCCCGGGCAGTGGTCACTTCCTGCTGGTCAATAGCAATGGATCCGGACTGCGGCTTCTCCAACCCATTCAGGCATTTCATCAGAGTGGATTTGCCGCAGCCATTGGCCCCCAGTAACACCACGCCTTCGCCACCCTCTATGGACAGATCCAGGGCCCGCAGAACATGCAGTTGGCCATAGTATTTATTGAGATTGCGGATGGTAATGGCGCTCATGGGATCAGTTCAGATCAATGCCGGCATTGGCATAGGCTTCGCGCACAATGTCGTAGTCGTCAGGCTGAATGTCGAACGCCATGTACGAATCCCGGTTGAGGAACTTGTCGTTATTGCGCTCTGTGGAGATCAGTGCCTCCCATAAACGATCACTGTTGGCGGCAAGTGTCTCGCGCAGGCCGGTTTTGCACTCTTCGGCAAGGTTGCCTCTCATTACGATGGGGTCACCGGGCAGGCGGTCGCTTTTAGCGATGACGCGGTAATTGCCGTCAGGGTCCAGCGCCTCAATTTTTTCGATATCCCGGTTACCACCGCCCATAGCGACCACATCATCATTGACCAGTGCGGCGATACGGGCATCCCCTGCCATTATGATGTTCAGGTCTCTTTCCAGGTCCAGGCCGGCCTGAACCAGCATCTGGCTGGGAATAATGTGGCCGCTCGTAGAACCAGCATCTTTCAGAGCGATACGCTTCCCTTCAAGGTCTTCCAGGCTCTTGATGGCGCTTTCGTCTTTCACAAAAAAGCTACTGCCGTAGTGCGGGCGTTCAATGGTGAACAGAATGTCCACTGGCTGGCGCTGGTTGAACAGTACGAATTCCGAGGGGCCGGCAAACACCAGTTCCACGTCATCAAACTGCAGCGCGTTTCCGGCCGCAGTACGATTGCTTAGTGAGAACATCGCCAGCTCAACGCCGGTCACCGCCTTGAACTCTTCGCTGAATGGGCCGAACGCTTCACGTAGCTGACCCATGCCCTCGATGCCGGTGTCGGCCATACGGATCGGATTGGGGCAGACATCCGCCAACGAGGAATCTGCAGCACTGACTGAACTACTGAGTGACAGGGCAAGTGCGATAGCGGTACCAACGGCTGGAACTCTGTGCATAAGACTCATGATGGCCTCTCCTGGCAGCATCGCTCAGCGACGCATATGTATGATTGATGGGTATTCACCTTAATGAGGGCTTATGACAATGATGTTTAAGAATTAAGACAATCGGTTTTCTTACACCTGTAGCTGTCAACGACATACTTTATGGAGAAGAGGAGACAGGTTTGCGTCACTTTGAAGTCAGAATGGTTTGATAGCCATGAAGCAGGCAAAAAAAATGACGACCTCGCGGTCGCCATTCTCAGGGCGGGTACTGCAATTCCTGATTACTGTCCCAGGTAACTGCGGTACATCCAGACGGTTTTTTCCTGCTGGGAGATGTAATCACTCATCAGCGCCACAGTCCCCTCATCGTCTGCATTGCCGGCCAGATGCAGTAATTCTCGTTGCTTTCCAATCAGCTTAGCAAAGCTGTCAACGATGTTTTCCACAGCGTCCTTGCCGTCGGCGATGTCCTTACGCTCGGGCACTTCGGACTTCTCGATGTAAGTACTGTAAGCGTGTGCCGGCCGGTGCCCCAGGGTCAGTACACGCTCTGCAATCTCATCGATTTTCAGCAGCAGGTCGTCGTAAAGCTCCTCGAACTTGGCGTGCAGCTCAAAAAAGTTATCACCCTTGATGTTCCAGTGGTAACCGCGCACGTTCATATAAAAGATCTGGTAGTTGGACAGCAGATCGTTCAGAGAATCCGCCAGCTTCCGGGTTTTCTCGGTGTCCAGACCAATAAAATTCTTGCTCATAACGTGTCTCCTTGACAGTTAGCTGAATGGACTGGTTAACAGAATAACCAGCTATTATCGATAGATAAAGATCACTTAATCAATATCTGCCATAAACCAAAGCAATGACATCAGGGCCCAAGTCTATAGTCACCAACTATGGTATTTTTTCATACAATCAATTTAACAATGATTATCACTTGCTGTTGAATAGAATCATAGTCATTTAACAGGCAGAGCTGATCATGAGTACGCTGAAGATGTTTGTTCATAACCACGGAGCCAAGGGTGACAACTCGCTGTTGAAAACGATCACCTTTGCCATCACCCACTTCACCGTTGCGTTTACGGTTGCCTACCTGCTCACCGGTGACATACTGATCGGCAGCCTGATTGCCATGGTCGAGCCTGCCATCAACACGGTCGCCTACTTCTTCCATGAGAAGTTATGGGCTCGCAAGCAGCGGAATGCAAGGGATCCATTCACTTCGTCAGCTCCCGTCGCCAGGAGCATCTGAAAATATACGACAGACTAACCGCCCGGCCCACAGTCAAGGCACTGCTCAACCGGTTGCGGGCCGATATTCAGGTTTCGGTTCAGGTCCCGCAAGGCTGAACGCAACCCCTCTTCAATAACCGGATGATAGAAAGGCATCTCAAGCATTTCACTCACGGTCATCCGCTGTTGCGCCGCCCAGGCCAGCAAATGGCCAATATGCTCGGCTGCCGGTCCGAACATCTCTGCACCCAGGAATAATCCCGTACCCCGCTCACCGTACAGGTGCAATAACCCCTGGTTGGCGCCAATCACCCGGCTGCGCCCCTGGCCCTCGAATGACACCTCGCCTACGGCGTAACACCCTTTGCACCGTGCGTCGACTTCCCTGAGAGTCATACCCACCGTGGCAATTTGCGGGTCGGTAAACACAATGCCCAGCGGAACCCGCCGCAGGCCTGCCCGCACATCGGGATACCGGCCGGCGTTGTCGCCGGCAATGCGACCCTCATCGGCCGCCTCATGCAGCAGAGGCGCATCATTGTTGGCATCACCGGCAAGAAAGATATGGCTGTTGCCGCACCTGAGCGTGTAATGATCGAACAACGGAGCACCATGAT
This sequence comes from Marinobacter sp., assembly GCA_046260345.1. Lineage (GTDB taxonomy): Bacteria > Pseudomonadota > Gammaproteobacteria > Pseudomonadales > Oleiphilaceae > Marinobacter. The sequence continues at coordinate 17,789 of JBHEPI010000084.1, forward strand.
CGTCCTGGGCAATATCAGCGTTCTGGATATCCAGACTGTCTACATTCGGGCGCCGGCCGGTTGCCGCCAGAAGATAGTCGAACGTCTCCGTCACATCCCCCCGTTCAGGGTCCGTAAACCGGATACGGACACCTTCACCGGTTCTTTCCACGGATTTCACCCTGGAGTCCGCGTCCAGAGCAAACTCCTTGTTAAAAGTTGCCAGTGCATACTGGCGAATGGCGTCCTCCTGGAGCGGCCCCACACCACCACTGACCCCAAACATCCGCACCCGCACTCCCAGCCGGCTCAGCGCCTGGCCCAGCTCCAGACCGATGATGCCGGGGCCGAATACTGCCACGGACTCAGGCAGATCTTCCCACTCGAACACGTCGTCATTGACGATCAGGCGATCCTTGGCTTCCTTGAGAAATCCGGGGATATTCGGCCGGGAACCCGTGGCAATAACCACTCTTTCTGCCTCTATCTCGACGCCGTCGCCTACCGCGATCCGGTGCGGTGACAGGAACCGGGCATGGCCGCGAAGCCGATGCTCCTCCGGAAAGCCCTCAACCGCGTCCGTCACGAAGCCCACGAACCGGTCGCGCTCGTCACGAACCCTGTCCATCACCGCTTTACCATCTATGCGGGTCTCGCCGGGATGGACACCGAACATCGGCGCTTTGCGTACCTGATCAGCACTGTCCGCCGCCGCAATCAACAGTTTACTTGGCATGCAGCCGACTCTGGCACAGGTGGTGCCATAGGGGCCGCCTTCAATCATAACCACGCTCTGGGTGTGTTTGATTGCAGCGCGATAGGCGCCCATACCCGCTGTGCCTGCACCAATGATTGCAACATCTACCTTACGCTTGTCCACGTTAAAAACTCCTGACCTGCCTGAGGGTTCTTTGCACCTGCCTGAGTATAGAGGTGAATCCAGAGAATGGTTCAGTTCGCCGCCAAAGGCTATAGTGTCATCCCACGCATAACGCTTTAAAGCGCTGATTTCGGAGAACAACAGGCATGCACAGCTACTGGCCGGAATTCATCACCGTTGCCATCGTTCACTTCCTGGCCGTCGCCAGCCCCGGCCCGGACTTCGCCGTGATGCTCCGCCAGGCCCTGTGCCAGAGCCGCCGCAATGCCCTGTTGACCGCCGCTGGCATAGGTACCGGCATTCTGATCCACGTGGGTTATTCACTGCTTGGCATCGGGCTGATCATTCAGCAGTCCCTGGTATTATTCAATATCCTCAAGGTTGTTGGCGCCCTGTACATCACCTGGATCGCCATACAATGTTTGCGCTCGAAGGCTGGCGGCGTGCATGTGGACACGACTAACGGAGATAAACAGTCCGGGTTTGCTGCCTATCGGCTGGGGTTTCTCACCAACACCCTGAATCCGAAAGCAACGCTGTTCTTCGTGTCCCTGTTCTCGGTGATCATCAACCCGGGTACACCGGTTGCTATCCAGACCGCTTACGGAGTCTATATGGCCGTGGCTACAGGGCTGTGGTTTATGGCGGTGGCGGTGTTCTTCACCCTGCCCCAGATCCGCAAGGGGTTTAACCGTTTCGGTTACTGGCTGGATCGGTTGATGGGTGGGGTATTGCTGTTGCTTGCAGGGCAATTGCTGTTTTCAACGGTTTCCGGCGAAGGAGACCTTCCGGAAAAAGAGTAACCTGAAATGTTGAGCGCAAACTGACCAAGCCCGGGGCACCGGTCTGCAGGCCTGTTCCAGAACCGTGGAGCGCCAGGGATGGCGCGACCGAGCCCTACAGGGACGTATTCACGGGCGTGTTCTGGAACAGGCCTGCAGACCGGTGCATTCACCACAGCCCGACTCAAAGCCCACGCAACAATTCCTCGGTTTGCTCCCAACTGATACAGGGATCAGTCAGCGAACACCCGTAGATCAAATCGTCGCTGTCATTTTGACGGCCCTCTTCAAGAAAGCTCTCCAGCATCAAACCGATAATCTGTTGATTACCTGAACGTTTTTGATTCATCACTTCCCTGGCAATCTCCAGTTGCCGTGCTGACTGCTTCTGAGCGTTGTCGTGGCTGCAATCGACCATCACGGCAGACGAAACACCGGAACTGGACAAGGCTGCAATGGCTTCGCCGACACTCTCAGCATCGTAGTTAGTGAGGCCACGCCCGCCCCGCAACACAAGGTGGGTATCGGGATTGCCCTGCGTTGTAATCATCGCGGGGGCACCACTGCTGCCCACACCAAAACAATGATGGGGATGAGCCGCCGATTTCATCGCATTGATAGCCACGCCGATACCGCCATCGGTACCGTTCTTGAAACCCGTGGGCATGGGCAGGCCACTGACCATTTCCCGATGGACCTGGGACTCGGTGGTGCGGGCGCCGATAGCGGTCCAGCTGACGAGATCACCGAGGTAGTCCATGGCGAAGGGGCTCAAGGCTTCTGTGGCCAGGGGCAGCCCCATGTCGGAGAGATTCAACAGCAAGCGGCGGGAACGCAGCAGGCCTTCGTTCAGATCACCGGTGCCAGTGCGTTCGGGATCATAGAGCAAGCCTTTCCAGCCGACCGTGGTACGGGGTTTCTCAAGGTAGGCACGCATGATGACCAGGAAGCGGTCGCTTACGTCGTCCGCCAGCTTCCTGAGCTTTTCACCGTACTCCAGCGCAGCCACTTCATCGTGTATCGAGCAGGGCCCAATCACCAACAGCGTTCTGGAATCCTCCCCGTGGAGCACCCGGCGTATGGCTTCCCGGTGTCGGTGTATCTGCGCCTGCGCAGGGGCCGAGACGGGCATTCTGGCCCGGAGTTCCGCCGGCGTCGGTAACAGGACCTCGCCACTCGCGCGCTCCTCCTGCGCTTGCCGGCTTGCTTCGGTCGGTGTCTCGATATTCAGCGACATGTTCATGGTCAGTATTCCCGTTTCCCTGTATCAGAATCAAAAAAGCCCCGGCTGGGCTACCAGTCGGGGCTTTTTGAGTCCGGTGGCAGCCTGGGTTTCTGCCGGGCTGCCTTCCTCGTTATTCGGTCGATGAAGATCCTATGGGCGGCCCGGGCTCTGGCTAAAATAAAAGCCATAACCAAACCACCAGAAAAACACAGCAGCGACCAGAGCCGCCGGTTTCTCACCGAAAGCTTTCAGAATATTCAATTGACAGGTCGTGTGTGTCGTCTTCATGCTTTCCAATATATATCCCGGCTTTCCGGCTTTGCAACCCGTAAATCCGATTTTTGCGGAGTTTTCGATGAACAGTCACAATCTATGGCCCACAACACTGCTTGCAGTCATGCTTCTGCTGTTTTCCGGAAACATTGCCGCAGCGCCTGAAGCCCGCACCTACCAGATGGGCCAGCGCTCCGCCGAAGATGTGGCCCGGCAGATTCGGGAACTCTACCCGGACGGACAGGTGTCCATTACCGCCCGTGGGCAACAGATGGTAGTACGCGGAGAGCCCTCGGTACTGGATGAGGTTGGCATGCTGGTGGAAACCATGGATGTGGCACCGGCACAGATGCGTATAACCGTTCGCTCCCGCAACAACGTTGACAGTAAAAGCGGCGGTGCGGGTGTCTCTGCCGACAACAACCAGGTCAACATAAAGGCCGAACGCAAGGTCACGACAACTCGCCGCAACCAGGAGCGCACCCTTGTGGTTCAGGATGGCCAGTCTGCCCATATCACCGCCGGGCAGGTTCGCACTGTGCCGATTGCCATTCGCGGGGGCCGCAATCCGGCAGCTTTTCTCGATCAGGTGGAAACCCGCAGCGGCTTCCTGGTGAGCCCACAGGTTATTTCGGATCAGGCCGTGGAGCTGAATATCGTGTCCTTTGAAGAGGATCCTGAAGGAGACATACCCGGCTACGAAACCGAAGCGTTGATGACCATCCGGAGAGTGGAACCGGGTGAATGGGTCGAGCTCGGCAGTACCCGTGAACGGAGCGCCAGTGAACAGTCAGGTATCACCTATCAGACCGGTGGCGACAGCCGGCAGAACCAGACCTTTGAAGTGAGGGTTGAGGTACTTTGAAGTCGATCAGCCCTGATGCCTGAGCAACACGGCCTTGGCTTCATTGATTTTTGCCGCCAGGTAATCGTTGCCACCCCGATCCGGATGGAGCTTCTGTATCAGCCTTCGATGCGCCTGGATGACTTCCTCGCGGGAGCACTCCGGAGCAACCCCGAGAATCTCGCACGCTTCCTTGAGCGGCATATTACCGTCGCTGGCTGGCGACTCACCGCCAGGCTCCTGGCTCCGGCCCTGACCCAAAACGCGACCGATCATGGGCGCAAATTTCAGTAACGCGGGCAGTTTCCTCAACAGGGGCAACAGGGCAGCAACCGCTGCAGTCAGCACATGAACCCGACCGGTCAGCACCATAAACAAAAGCAGGGCGCCACCGACGACCAGCAGAACTTTCCAGGTCGCCGCCTTTTTCTTTTCGGGGGTTAAAGCGCCCCATTGTTTAAGTACAATGAAGACGGCAGCGGCCAGGGCAATACCAAGAATCCAGTGCATTCGCTAATCCTTAATGGCACTCGGGGCGTAATCCAGATCTGGGTGTATGACAACACATCCTGAACGGGTAATCTTCAAACTTGGACATGAACACATGCCATGCCAGGGAGCGTGCACAGTAATTGTACGCACAACTACTGATAAAACGGTGACAAGCCCCGGCTCCATTGTATAGGATGCTATTCTTTACGGTTTATCCATGTTGTCTTATTGACCTCCATCTTCCTGTTCTCCGGGCATGTCGGTTACCAGGGCTGATAGGCAGGACTCTGAAACTCACACGATTACCTGCAACAGACATACAACCCAGGATCTGAATTATGCGCACTGCCTCCCGCTTCCTGATTGTAATCATCTTTCTCGGTGTCGTACTCGGCGGCATTTTTGGTTACAAATTCTACCAGTTCGGCCAGATGGAAGAGCAGTCCTCCCAGCCGCAACCCCCGGCAAAAATTTCCGCTACCACTGCAAAGGCTGAAACATGGACGCCTGAACTAAAGGCCGTTGGCAGTATTGAGGCCATTAACGGCATTGAGGTTGCCAACGAAGTGCCCGGCGTGGTTGAAACCATCAGTTTCGAATCCGGTGACACGGTTGCAAAGGGTGACGTACTGATCCGGCTTGACGCGGCGATCGATGAGGCTGCACTGCGCACTCGCCGGGCCGAAGCCCAACTGGCAGAGCAGGAGTTCAAGCGGGTTTCCGATCTGCTGCCGAAACGGGCCGTGTCCCAGTCCCAGTACGATGAAGCCAAGGCCAACTTCGATGCCGCCCGAGCCCGCGTCAACGAGGCCGAAGCCCAGTTGAGCAAGAAGGTCATCCGCGCACCGTTTGACGGCGAACTTGGTTTGCGCCTGATTGACCAGGGAGAATATATCGGCACCGGCACCCCCATTGTAGAAATCAACATGCTGAACCCGATCTACGTGGATTACACCCTGTCAGAGAAAGATTTGCCAAGGGTTGACCGCGATTATGACGTAGTGGCAACTGTCGCGGCCGTTCCCGACCGCACATTCGAAGGCAAGGTGAGCGCCATCAATACATCGGTAAACCCTCAGACCCGCACAGTGCGCATTCGCGCCACGCTGGAAAACGAGGATAACCTGCTGCGCCCGGGGATGTTTGCCACTATCGCTACCCGCCAGCCGGAAGACCGTGAGGTAATTACCGTGCCCCGCACCGCCATTTCCTATAACACTTACGGTGATTTCGTCTTTGTAGTGGAAGAAAATGATGACGGCGAGCTGATCGTAAACCGTCGCACCGTGCAGACAGGTGATACCCGCGATAACCATGTTGCCGTAACGGAAGGCCTGGAAGAGGGCGAGCAGGTTGTCTCCAAGGGCCTGCTGAGACTGCGGGCGGAACAGCGGGTCGAGGTTCAGGACGATAGTGACCAGTCAGCGGAGGCGTCCGAGTAATGCGTTTTACCGATAGTTTCGTTCAGCGCCCCGTCCTTGCCACGGTGGTCAGCCTGCTCATCCTGTTGCTGGGTGCGCGGGCAGCCATGGAAATGGAGATACGTCAGTATCCGGAACTGGAAAGCACCACGGTAACCATCACCACGGCCTATCCGGGGGCGAGTTCCGACCTGGTCAAAGGATTTATTACCACCCCCCTGCAGCAGGCGATTGCTGAAGCCAGCGGCATTGATTATCTGACCTCCACAAGCTCCCAGGGCCAGTCCACCATTGAAGCCAAGATGGAGCTGAACTATGACGCCAACGCCGCATTGGCGGAAATTCAGGCCAAGGTGGCCAGCCAGCGCAATGTGCTTCCGGCCGATGCCCAGGACCCGGTCATCACCTCGACCACCGGCGACTCCACAGCCCTGATGTACATCGCCTTTTACAGCGATGAGCTGGAGGTGCCCCAGATAACGGACTACCTCACACGGGTAGTACAGCCCAAGCTCCAGGCGCTTTCCGGCGTCGGCAAGGCCGACCTCCTGGGCCGCAAGTTTGCCTTGCGGGTCTGGCTTGATCCGGAGCGACTGTCGGCGGTGGACATGACGCCTCGCGAAGTGGTGGATGTGTTGCTGAGAAACAACTATCAGGCCGCTGTGGGCAACACCGAAGGCAAGTACACCAAGATCAGCATGACCAGCGACACCGACGTGGGCGACCCGGAACAGTTCAAGGACCTGGTTGTGAAGGAGTCCGATGGCTCACTGATACGCCTGCGCGACATCGCCCGGGTCGAACTGGGCTCGGAAACCTACGACCAGCTGGCGCTCTACAAGGGACAACCGGCGACGTACGTGGCCATCGAGCTGTCTCCGGGAGCCAACCCGCTGACGGTTGCCGAGAAGGTCAAGGACGAGCTTCCGGGCATCGAGAGCCAGCTGCCGTCGGGCATGAATGTCCGCCTGGCTTATGATGCCTCTGATTTTATCGACAACTCCATCAATGAAGTGATCAAGACGCTGCTGGAAGCCATGGGCATCGTTCTGGTGGTGGTTTTCCTGTGCCTTGGGTCCATCCGCGCTGCCGTGGTGCCTTCGGTTGCCGTTCCGCTGTCGCTGATTGGTGGCGCCTTCGTCATGCTGATGATGGGCTTCTCCCTCAACCTGCTGACACTGCTTTCCATGGTACTTGCCATTGGCCTGGTAGTGGACGACGCCATCATCATGGTGGAGAACGTTCATCGCCATATTGAAGAAGGTGAATCCCGTTTCAATGCCGCCATAAACGGTGCCCGGGAAATGGCCACGCCCATTATCGCGATGACCACAACGCTCGTCGCGGTCTATGCCCCTATCGGGTTCATGGGTGGCCTGGTGGGCTCTCTGTTTACCGAATTCGCCTTCACCCTGGCCGGCACCGTGGTGATTTCCGGCATCGTGGCACTGACCCTCTCTCCCATGCTGTCGGGCAAGATCCTCAAGCCCCATGGCAATCCGGGCCGGTTCGAACAACTGGTTGAGCGCAGTTTCGGTGGGCTTGCCAACGCTTATAAAAGCGCACTCAGCTCACTGATGGACACCAAATCAGTGGTTATCTTCTTCGCCATCGTGGTTCTGGGTTCCATTTACTTTATGGTGTCCATGAGCCAGAACGAGCTGGCCCCCACAGAAGACCAGGGCATCCTTTTCTACCAGGGTACAGCAGCACAAACATCCACTCTGGAATACCTGCAGGAGCATGGCGACGAAGTACAACAGCGCATGTCCACCGTGCCCGGATACAACGAGGATTTCATGATCCTTGGTATCACCGCCCCCAATGCCGTGTTTGGCGGGTTCAAGATGGAGCCCTGGGGTGACCGTGATATCAGCCAGTTCGAGGCTCAGCCGCTGCTGGACAAGGAGCTGAAAAACGTCACGGGCCTGGAAACTGCAGTCTTCCCTCGGCCATCCCTGCCAGGGTCCGGTGGTGGACTGCCGTTCCAGTTCGTGATCACCACTGGTGAGGATTACGAGCGCCTGAACGACATCGCCGACGAGCTTCAGGGCAAGGCCATGGAAAGCGGTAACTTCATGTTCCTGCAAAAATCCATTGACTTCGATCGCCCGGTTACACAGGTCAAGGTGGACCGGGACCGGGTAGCAGATCTCGGCCTGTCCATGCAGGACGTTGGCCAGGCCATGTCCAGCATGCTGGGTGGCGGTTATATCAACCGTTTCAACATGCAGGGCCGGTCCTACCAGGTCATTCCACAGGTAGACCAGCAGTTCCGCATGGATGAGCAGGCACTGAATGACTACTACATCCGCTCGGACAATGGCGAGTTGGTACCGCTCTCCAGTGTGATCAGTTTCGAGAAGTCGGTTGAACCGTCCCAGCGGACCCAGTTCAACCAGCTGAATTCGCTGACCCTGGAAGGTGTGATTACACCGGGCGTGACCGTGGGCGATGCCATGACCTTTATGGAAAACACCGCCGACGAGAGTTTCCCGCAAGGCTTCTCGTTCGACTACACCGGTGAGTCACGGCAGTTTGCCAACCAGGGAAGTGCACTGATGGTAACCTTCTTCCTGTCGCTGCTGGTGATCTATCTGGTGCTGGCGGCCCAGTTCGAAAGCTGGCGAGATCCGTTCATCATTCTGGTTTCCGTGCCCATGTCGGTGGCCGGTGCCATGGCGTTTATTGTGCTTGGTTTCGCCAGCATGAACATCTATACCCAGGTGGGCCTGATAACCCTGATTGGTGTGGTGTCGAAGAACGGCATCCTGATTGTAGAATTCGCCAATCAGCTTCAGGTGGACAGGGGGCTGAACAAACGGGATGCCGTCATCGAAGCTGCAGCTATTCGCCTGCGGCCAATTATCATGACGTCTCTGGCGCTGATCTTCGCCATGGTGCCACTGCTGATTGCTGTTGGCCCCGGTGCCGAGAGCCGGTTTGCCATCGGCCTGACCATCAGCACCGGTCTTGGCATTGGCACCCTGTTCACCATTTTCGTGCTGCCCGCGTTCTACATCCTGCTGGGCCGTGACCATCACGGCTCCGCCGGGGATGAGTACAGCAATGGTGAAAATGAAAGTACGGCGCCAGCGCGATAACCGGGTTCAATAAACAGCCAGTGTCTCAGCCGCCTCTTCTGGCTTTGTTCCCAGAAGGCGGCGCCACTGAACTGTTTCACTGGGCAACTCACCAAAGTGTTGACGGTAGAGCGCAGCAAAACGGCCCAGGTGGGAAAAACCCTCATCTGCCGCATACCAAGAGATATGCGGCGCATCGCACTGACAATCCACCAGATGCCTGCGTACGCGGATCAGCCGCTGTCGCTGGTACAGCCGGTAGGGCGTCAGGCCTGTTTCACGCTTCATCAGATAATAGAGGTTTCGCTCACTTAGCCCGGCGTAGGCAGCCAGCTCTGCGAGATTGAAGTCCCAGCGGGCCTCATCCTCGATTTTACCGATCACATGCATCAGTCTGCGGTCCAGCTCGGGAACCGGCTCCTGGGCTTTGCTTCCATTCATGGTGCAACGCAATGTGCTTATCAACCGGTCTGTGGCGATAACGGCATCTTCGTGATCCCCGAAAAAGCGGGACCGGAACAGGTAGTCTTCGATCACCCGGAAAAGGCCCTGGCAAAAGCCGATTGAAACCGGATACTGGCCAGACCAGGACTCTGGCTGTATCAGAGCCACCCGGCTGCCCCCTTGAATCAAGAGATCAAGGTTTGATCCCGGCGCAATCGCCGTGACATTGCGCAGTTTCTGCAACCCTTCTCCAGGCATGCCTGGCTCGGCATCACTGCTTTTCACCAGAATCAATGAAAACGACCGCATTGCATCACTATGGAGGCGGAAGGCTTGACGGGTACAGGCATAGATAAATCGCCCCTCATTCCCGCAAAGGGAAGATAAGCTGCCAAGCTCCGAATTGGAAAACTCAGCCTCACAGCTGAAAGCGCTGCTGTCCGTCAATCGTCGTAATGCAGCTTCCCATTCCCATGGCAAGGCCCGGTTGAGGCGCAGGTAAGCATCCAGGTCACAGCTGCAAGGCGAGGGTGGCATTGTCATAGAGTCAGTTCTCGGAGTTCAGAAGCCCCCACTTTTAGGCGCCCTCTCCTCCAAGACAAAGCCAGATCTCGCAAAATATCGGCTTATGAGCACAGGATCTGGAAAAAATTTGATTTCAATCAATCAAGCGGCCGATCACCTGCCCCCAGGACGCCGGCCTGGCCAACCAATAGCCCTGACCCCGCTGGCACCCCATTTGCCTGAGCACACTGCACTGGGTTTTGGTTTCAATGCCTTCAGCAACCACTTCGAGCTGCAATGCCTCGGCAATGCCCAGGACAGCAGAGACAATGCGGGAGTCCTGCCCCCGGTTTTCCAGGCTTTTTATAAACTGTTGGTCAATCTTGAGTACATGAACCGGCAAAGTGTGGAGATAAGCCAGGGAGGAATAGCCGGTACCAAAGTCGTCTATGGCAATGCTGATGCCCTGACTTCCAAAGTATTCGAGCCGCTGAAGCACCCCTTTTGAGAGATTCATCAGATGAGTTTCCGTGATCTCGAGTTCCGGCATCCAGTCCAATTCACACAGTCGCCGAAACAAGGGGGAAAGAAGGCTTTCCAGCCGAAAGTCGTCTATCTGGCGGGCAGATATATTAATAGCCATTTTAAGGCCTGGCACAGGATTCCCGGGCATCCATGCCAGGTCCCGCAAAATGCATCGCACCAGCTGTTCGGTCAGTTCATGAATATGACCACGTTGCTCAGCCATCGGCACGAACTCCCCGGGAGATATGGCCCCGTAGTCCGGATGCCGCCACCGCAACAGCACTTCCATGCCAGTGACCTTTCCGGAGCCCAGCTCATACTGGGGCTGGTACATGACGCTGAATTCCTCCGGAGCCGTTTTCAGCGACGTTACCAGGGCTTCAGACAACCTTTGCTCACGGATACCAAGCTCGGAATCAAAAGCACTGTAGGTTCGATAACAGCCACGCCCTGCCTGCTTGGCGGAATACATGGCCCTGTCAGCATTCTGCAGCAACTCAACCCCCGTGCGGCCATGGTCCGGGAAAACGGCAACGCCCAGGGATGCAGACAGAAAAAATTCCCGATGATCGACGATCACCGGGGACTGGAAAGCAGCAATCATTCGCTCACAGACTGCTTCAAGCTCCTCCCGGCACCCCAACTCGGCAATGGCGGCAAACTCGTCCCCCGAAAGTCGCGCTACAACATCATCCTTCTGCAAAACGCTCTGAATACACAATGCAGCCTGCTGTAACAGGCGATCCCCGCATTCATGCCCGTGAAGGTCATTGACTCCCTTAAAAAAGTCCAGATCGATGAAAAGGACAGCAAAACGTGTTCCGCCAGTTGCGCTCTGGCTTACCCGGGCCTGAAGAAATTCCTGGAACAGCGAACGGTTGGGAAGCTCTGTGAGTGGGTCATAGTAGGCCAGCGAAGCCAGCCTTTCATCGCCTGCCGCAACATCACCAATATCCATGAAAACACCAGCGTAAAGCTCGGTGTCGTCATGCCTCACCGGATAGATGCTCAGCCACTGGGGATAGGTTTCGCCGTTCTTTCTGCGGTTCCAGATCACCCCTTCCCACTCCCGCCGTTCCTCGAGGCTTTTCCACATCTGCCGGTAGAAATCGGGAGAATGCAACCCTGAACTGAGAATCGACGGCGGTGCGCCAAGAACCTCCTGCTCTCTGTAACCTGTCACCGCGTGAAACATGTGGTTTACATAGGTAATTCTTGGTTCCCGGGTAGCCAGCATGATCGCCTGTGGATGGTTGTCCACAAGGGCCCTGAAATCCTGTTCCTCTGTTGCCCGCATCAGATAACAACTCCTGTATCAGCGGCGGCGCAAAAGCGCGCTATAAGTCCAGCATAGCGATCTGCTCAGACCAACCTAGCCGGATATTGCAAAATCAGGGAAAAATAGACCAAAGCAGTAGCATTCATGAGCCTGCATTCGAATTCTGCAATATATGGATATCGACAATCGGGATTCCGGCCAATAGTAACTCTGAAGCATTAATTTTAAGGACTCCAGGGGCGATCCATGCGACGGAATGAACCTGTAACACAAAAAGAAAAACAGTTTCCGGATCACTATCACCTGATCACCACCACCTCTCTGGATAGCCGGATTACAGATGCTAATCCGGAATTTTCCGAAGTGGCGGGGTTTTCCCTTGAGGAACTTGTCGGCGAACCCCACAACCTGATCAGGCACCCTGATATGCCGGCGGCGGCCTTCGAGAATCTCTGGTCAACCATCAAGGCGGGCAAATCATGGAAGGGGCTTGTCAAAAACCGATGCAAGAACGGCGATCATTACTGGGTCGATGCGTTTGTCACACCAATACGACACGGCGGACGCATTGTTGAGTATCAGTCCGTCAGAACCAGACCCAGCCGCGCCCAGATCCAGCGCGCGGAAAAAGTGTATGCCGCCTGGAACAGGGGCTCTGTTCCCCGTCGCTTCATGGCCACCAGCCCTTCCCTTCTCGTTAAACTGACCGTCATTTATGCGTTGCTTGCCGCAGGTCTTTTCACTCTGACGGTACCGTCGTTACCGCTGACCAGCGTTGCCCTCATGGAGTCATTGCTTCTTATGGCCTTCACTATGCTGGCTTTCGTCGCAAGGCCACTGGTCATGATAGCCCGGAGCACCCGCCACGATGCACATCCAATCATGCCCTATATCTATACCGGGCGCCGGGACGAGGCTGCCTGGGCAGCATTCGAAGGGCTGAAAAAAGACTCGGTGCTGAGAGCCGTATCCGCGAGAATGCATGGCAATACCGGCCAGTTGCAGGACTCCAAGAAACGCACAGTCGACTGGGTCTCCCGTTCTGTGAGCAGCATTCGGAGCCAGCAAAGCGATATACATGACATTACCGGGGCTTTTGAGGAACTGGCACAGAGCGTACAGCGGGTAAGTGAACTTACCCTGCACACTCACAATGCTACCGAAGATGCCCGCAGATCAGCCGGCAACAGTCATCAGCAGATGGCCAGCATGACCAACGCGCTTACCCATCTGTCCGGCGACCTGAAAGCCGCCAATGAAAACATCGCCAGCCTTTCATCAAAAAGTGAAGCCATCGGTATCGTGCTTGATGTCATTCGCGACATTGCAGAGCAAACCAACCTTCTCGCTCTCAACGCCGCCATTGAAGCGGCAAGGGCGGGCGAAGCCGGCCGTGGATTTGCGGTGGTTGCCGATGAAGTGCGTGGGCTGGCAGGAAGAACCCACGAATCAACTCGAAAGATCGAGGATATTATCGGGTCCTTGCAATCCGAAACACATCAGGTTGTTGAATCCATCGACCGGGGAGTGCAGTCCTGTGAATCAACGTCATCGATCGCAGCAAACGCCCATGAAGCACTGGAATCCACTCTCAAGGATATTGATCTGATCGCCTCCTGTTCACACGAAGTTGCCGGAGCCACTGAAGAGCAATCAGCACTGAGCCTGCAGGTAGAACGACAGGCCAGCCGGTTACTGGAACTGGGGAACGCCTCCGTGGAAAGCAGCGAAAGTGCTCGCCAGGAATCCGAGCGTCTCGGTGACAACGTGGATCAGTCTCATTTATTGAGCAGTCATTTTCTGCAGATGCTGCGCGCCGGAGCATGGCCCGCTGAACACCAGGCTGTACAAAGCGGCTGATTCCCACGAAACCGACAATCGTGTAGGCTCAGCGGTCACTCATAAACCAACAGCTGAACCTATTGTGACTCTCGGAACTCTCTTCTGGCTGTTTCTGGCCGGCTTCGCCACCTGGTACTGGTGGCGGGCCAAGGCCATCAAGGACTTTGTGCTGCAGGCAGCCAGAAACTACTGCAAAAAAATGGATGTCATGTTGCTGGACGATGCCGTCTACCTGCGTGGCCTCTGGTTCAAGCGGGACCAGAACGGCCGTATCCGGGTATGGCGCCGGTTCCTGTTTGACTTCACCTCGACTGGCGAGGAACGCTATATTGGCCGAATTATCATGCTCGGTCAGCGCATTGTTCACATGGAGCTGGAACCTCATCGTTTCGGGTCAGACCTGTAAATTGCTCTGAGCCTTCCGCCCATTGATCAACTACTTCCACAACATCCCCTGGAACCTGGAACGCGGTGGTGCCCAGGCTATTGCCAATGCTCTTGGTGACTTCGTTAATGCCCCGTCGGACTCTGACCACCCTCAGGCACGCGGCCATTCGGGTATCCACTAATAGATCCGCATAATTGCTGTACTACTTGACAGGTTCCAACACTCTTACAAGGATTTGCGGGCACCAGGTCGGGTTTTCTACCCGTGCAGCGCAAGACACTGGCAGCTATACTTGAAGGTCCGGCCCCTTGCACGATTGCGGACTACAACGCTGATGTTATTTCGTTTACCTGTTTTTCTGTTATCACTAAGCCTGCCAGCGTTCACCATTGCAGACACACAGAGACTGAGAGTTGTCACCTCCAACTACCCGCCCTACGAGCACCTGAAAGAGGGCAAGGTCGTTGGCACCCATACCGATATCGTTCGTCAGGCGCTCTCTGCCATGGGCTATCCCGCAGATATCCGGGTGCTGCCGTGGGCCCGGGCAGAGGCAACCACCCGGGCAGGCACATCCGATATGATCTACTCCCTGACCTATTCCAGGGAACGGAGCCGCCACTACCACTTCACAGCCCCCATCAGTGAGGCCCGCGATGTTTTTTTCAAACTGAAGGGGAGTGACCTCCAGTGGCAGGAGCTTGACGACCTGGCCGGCTTGCGGATCGGGCTGTCAGCCGCGTACAGCTATGCCCCCGAGTTTATGGCATGGCTGGCGCAGGGCAATGCCAGAGTGACACAGATCAGCCACGAATCCCCTGAAATGACCGGGCTCAGAATGGTTGCCCTGGGGCGCATCGACCTCTTTATCTGCGAGGAATCGGTTTGTAGCTACCACATCGAAGAGAACATCTCGGAATTCCCGGAACTGGGCAAGGTTGATTCCATACCCCGGATGGTAGGGTCGGTACGGGGCTTCCGCGCCGCCTTTTCCCGTCAACATCCCCGGGGTGAAGTGTTACGGGACGAGTTCAATCGGGTACTGGAAAATATCCGACCCACCGACCCGGACTAGACTCCCGTCTGCGGCAATCACCTATCAGACAAAACGCGCAGTTTCCCAAAGGTTTTCTATACTGCGGTTTACTACCCCCAACCAACAGACCGGAACCATGGACATTCAGACAGACCATCGTTACGCCATCAATCTCAATGTGAGAGGCATACAGCCCTCTGCTACCCTGCGTATCAATGAACTCAGCAACCAGCTTCGTTCCGAGGGCCGCGATATTGTCAAGCTGGGCCTTGGCCAGTCCCCGTTCCCGGTACCGGAGCGGGTAGTCGCAGCTCTGCGGGAACACGCCCACGAGAAAGACTACCTGCCAGTAAAGGGGCTGAAATCCCTGCGTGAAGCGATAGCCGGTTACATCAACCGCAGCGAGCGTATGAGATGCAGTTGGGAAGATGTGCTGATCGGCCCCGGCTCCAAGGAACTGCTGTTCATGCTTCAACTGGCCTACTATGGCGATCTGCTGATTCCGCGCCCGAGTTGGGTGTCCTATGCGCCCCAGGCCCGCATCATCGGCCGTTCGGTGCACTGGCTGCCCACCCATGCCGAGAACAACTGGCAACTGACAGCGGAAGAACTGGATATCATCTGCCGTGATGACCCATCCCGACCGCGCATACTGATAATGAACTACCCGTCCAACCCCACCGGCTGCACCTATACCGATGATCAGCTGCTGGCGATTGCCCATGTGGCCCGCAAATACAAGCTGATCCTGCTGTCGGACGAAATCTATGGAGAAGTGCATTTTGAGGGCAAGCACAAGTCAATTGCCCGTTATTACCCGGAGGGCACCATTATCAGCACCGGCCTGAGCAAGTGGGCAGGTGCCGGTGGCTGGCGCTTGGGCACCTTCATCTTTCCGCCGGAACTGCGGCCGCTCCAGGACGCCATGGCGATCATCGCCAGCGAAACCTACACCGCCACCAGCGCGCCGATCCAGCACGCGGCAATTGCCGCGTTTACCGGTGGCGCAGACCTGGACGAGTACCTGAAGCAGTCGCGCCGGGTATTGAAAGTAGTGGGTGAATACCTGCACCGCCGACTGACCGCGATGGGGGCAGTGGTTCAGAAGCCAGAGGGGGCCTTCTACCTGTTCCCGGATTTCTCCGGCTTCCGTGAGGCGCTGGCGCGCCGGGATATCAAGACCAGTCAGGCACTGTGCCAGTCATTGCTGGAAGATACCGGTGTGGCCATTCTGCCTGCCAGTGATTTCGGCTTCGTTCCGGATCACCTGGCCGCGCGTCTGGCGTTCGTGGACTTTGACGGTGCCGAAGCCCTGAAGCTGGCCGGAGAGGATTATGCCAATCAGGATCTGGACGATGCCTTCATCAATCAGGCATGCCCACGGCTGGTAAACGCCATGGACAAAATGGAACAGTGGCTCACCGGCCTGTAACCGGATCATGTTAGACTGGCGTCCTCACTTGATGATCGGAGGGTGCCACCTTGTCTGACCCGGAAGCCATTGCCACCATTGCGGATTTCGCTCAGGAGCTGGCCCTGAAAGCCGGTGAACTGGTCAAGCGGGAGCGTGATGAAAACACTCTGCGAACAAACTACAAACAACAGACGGAACTGGTCACCCACGCCGATGTGATGGCGGACGAAATGATCACAGGCGCCATTCGCCAGCGCTTTCCGGACCACCGCATCCTTTCCGAAGAAACCATGCCGGACCTGAGCCAGGCCGAAGAACTGGACACACCTCTGTGGATCATCGACCCCATCGACGGCACGGTGAACTACGCCTACGGCCATCCCCAGGTGGCGGTTTCCATTGCCTATGCGGAACAAGGTCGGGTTCAGGTGGGCGTGGTGCACGCCCCGTTTGCCGGTGAAACCTTCCACGCTGTCCGCGGCGCTGGAGCGACACTGAACACCAGCCCGATACAACACAGCGGGGCCACCGTACCAAGGGATTCCCTGTTCGCCACCGGCTTTCCCTACACAAAAGACACTCTGGAGCCACTGCTATGTCGCCTGGATGCCATGATTCATCAGTGCCGCGACCTCCGCCGCATCGGCTCGGCGGCTCTGGATATCTGCTGGGTAGCCTGTGGGCGGCTGGACATCTACTACGAAAACGTCAGCCCATGGGACTTTGCCGCTGCGCGGCTGATTGCCATGGAAGCAGGCGCGACGGTGGGGCATTTCAGTGAAGTGCCTGACGGTTACCCGGCCGACCTGTGGGGGCGTGACATCCTGATTTCGGCACCGGCGGTGTGGCAGCCAGTGCGGGAGATTCTGCGTAAAGCCTCCGGCTACAATTGAACACGTAGGTCGGATTAGCGAAGCGTAATCCGACAAACCATGTAAGAGTCGCTACTTGATTGTCGGATTACGGCTTTGCCTAATCCGACCTTGTATCTGTCCAGTGATCTTGGTTAGCTACCAATGATCACGAGCAGAGGCGGTAAGTTGCATCCGACCTGAGGGCTCGACCCTGTTTCGTAGATGATACCCGCCTCTGCATTCTTCTCGAGAGACTGAATGGTATCCAAGCCCCTCCACAGGAGTGAGGCTGCATGGACAAGGCGAGGTAACGAGAAGTATGGCTATTGTTGGCATTGATGTCAGTAAGGGCAAACTGGACATTTGTTGGCTCAGAGATCCGCAGGCTGTGCGGGTTAAAACCCGAGTTTTCAGTAATACCGATTCAGACATCCGAAAGTTAAACGATTGGCTGGTGTCCCAGACCGGGGAACGTCCAGAAGCCGTGCGGGTGATGATGGAGGCCACCGGGATTTACCATGAGAGACTGGCTTATGCGCTGTATGAGGCCGGTTTTCAGGTCTATGTGGTGAACCCTCAGCATGTGCACAGCTATGCTAAAAGCTTTGGCCGGCGCTCCAAGAATGACCGCAAGGACAGCGTCATTATTGCCCGGTTCCTGTCGGACCGTCAGCAGGAGCTGCCGCTGTGGCAGCCAGAGCCCAAAGAGGTTCGGCATCTGAAGGCTATGCTGGCTCGGCTGAACGCGCTGGATACGGATATCCAGAGGGAGCAAAATCGACTGGAAAAAGCGTTAGTCCAGAAAGCCTCCCAACGTGTTGAGTCGTCGATACGCACCATGATTGACGCCCTCCAGCAGGAACGTAAAAAGCTGGAGCAGGATATTGATAACCACATTGATGGCACGCCAAGTCTGAAAGAGGATCGCCGCTTGCTGGAAAGCATCCCGGGCATTGGCCGTGTGCTCTCGGTAGAACTGATGGCCACGATGCGAAGCCGGGATTTTCACAGTGCCGGCCAGGTAGCGGCCTTCCTGGGGCTGGTCCCGATCATGCGGCAGTCCGGCAGCTCGGTGGATGAGAGGCCCCGGATGAGCAAAAGCGGCTCCGGTCGAATTCGAGCGAAGCTCTATATGGGCTCAGTGGTGGCTATTCAGCACAATCCCATGATCCAGCGACAATTCGCCAGGCTGGTGGGGCGCGGAAAGTCCAAGATGAGCGCACTTGGGGCTGCCATGAGAAAGCTGGTTCAGATCGCTTATGGTGTACTTAAACACCAAACCAGGTACGACCCGCAATGGGCTGCATGAGCTCATTGCAGATCGTCAGGACAGATGGTATCTACGGGTTACGGTTGATTGCCCCAGACGGCTTCAGCCACCAGCGCCCAAGCCTCCTCGAAATCGTTGGAGGGCAACCGTGAAAATGAAGACCGGATAAACCGCTGCACCCTGCCCTCAACAAACACCAGCACAAAATCCGCACCCCGGGCCGAACTGGTTCTCGGCCGCAGGCCCTGGCGAATCTCACCTTCTTTCAATGTTTGCCGCACCTGGGTTTCCAGCCGCTCGAAAAACTGCGAGGCGCGCTGACGCAGGGCATCGTTCTCGCCCATCAGTGCATCACCGGTGATAACCGTGCAAAGCCCCGGGTTACGCTCTGCAAACACCAGCACCAGATGCACCAGTTGCTGCAGGCGAACGCGAACGTCTTCCTGCTCCTGCAGGATCACCTGGCAACGGGAAAACACGGCCTCTTCAGCGAACTCGATCAGGGCCTCGAACATCTTTCGCTTACTGGGGAAATGGCGGTACAGGGCCGCCTCGGTCACCCCTACGGATTTTGCGAGGCCAGCGGTAGTAATTCGAGCTCCCGGGTCTTTCTCCAGAAGCTCCACAAGGGCCTGGAGAATCGCCTCCCGGCGACTGATTTTTTGTTCTGTCATAACAGGACTGCAGCGCTCTGATTAACTGAGAAGAATGGATACCGGCGGGCGCGTCCACTCAGGACCGTAAAAAACAGGAACGTTTTTTACGAGCCTACAGGGATGTATTTACGGCGTGTCCTGAGTGGACGCGCCCGCCGGTATTGCCACCTGAAGTCGAAATTGTGCCCGAGATCAGAAGAAGGTGCCATCGATAGGGGAAGACGCACTGGCATACAGCTTCTTCGGCATGCGGCCCGCCAGGTAGGCATCACGGCCGGATTCAATGGCCAGACGCATGGCCTTGGCCATTCTGATCGGGTCCTGGGCCAGTGCAATGGCGGTATTCATCAGCACACCGTCGCAGCCCAGCTCCATGGCCAGGGTTGCATCCGAGGCAGTGCCCACGCCGGCATCCACCAGTACCGGAACATTGGCATTCTCGGCGATCAGGCGGATGTTGTAACGGTTCTGGATGCCGAGGCCTGATCCGATCGGCGCTCCCAAAGGCATAATAGCGATACAGCCCATTTCTTCCAGGCGTTTCGCCAGCAAAGGATCGTCGGAGCAGTATACCATTACTCTGAAACCGTCCCGGATCAGCTCTTCCGCGGCCACCAGGGTTTCGGTCATGTTCGGGTACAGCGTCTTTTCTTCCCCCAACACCTCCAATTTGACCAGATCATGGCCGTCCAGAAGTTCTCTGGCCAGCTTGCAGGTTCGCACCGCATCTTTGGCGGTGTAACACCCGGCCGTGTTCGGCAGCATGGTATACCGGTCAGGAGAGACCACATCCAGCAGGTTCGGCTCATCCGGGTTCTGGCCCAGATTGGTGCGGCGAACAGCAAAGGTGACAATCTCGGCGCCACTGGCTTCAATGGCGTGGCCTGTTTCCATCATGTCACGGTATTTGCCGGTTCCTACCAACAGGCGGGACTGGTAAACACGGCCGGCAATTTCCAGTGGCTTGTCTTTGGGAAGTGGTCTTTCGGAACTCTCACTCATGCTGAACACCTGAACCTGTCTTGGGAATCGGATATAAAAAGGAGCACTGACAAAACCGGCCTCAACCGCCACCAATGGCGTGAACGACCTCCACCCTGTCACCGTCGCTGAGGCTAAACTCGGTGTGCTGGCTGCGCGGGACAATATCTTCGTTGACTTCCACCGCCAGCCGCTTGCCGGCCAATGCCAGCTGATCAATCAATACCGCCACCGTGGCTTCATTCGGAAGCTCCATGGCGGCACCGTTCACCTGAACCTGCATAATCCTACCTGCTTTACGTCTGTTTTAACGCCTGAACCCCGAGATCGCCACCAGTATCCAACCCACCATAAAACTGATACCGCCAACCGGTGTCACCGGCCCGACCCAGCGAATGTCCGTAAGCACCAGCACGTACAGGCTGCCACTAAACAGCAGAATGCCACCAACAAAAAAACCGGACGCAATACCGAGCAGGTGCCGTGACAGTCCTGCAACCGGAAGTATTGCAACAAGAATCAGTGCCAGTGAGTGGTATATCTGATATGTGACGGCAGTCTGAAAAACTTCAAGGCCACGCTCACCAAGAACACCCCGCAATCCATGGGCGCCAAAGGCACCCGCCATGACCGCCAACAGCGCAAACAGGGCGCCGCAGATCAGTGCGGATCTCAGAGGCTTTACGTTGTTAGCAATCACAGTGGATCTTTTCCCCGGTATCCAGATTCATCAATGTGAGAACCCCGCCCCATACACACCCGGTATCCAGCCCGATATACCGGTTACTGTCAGTCTGACCTTCCAGGGCCGCCCAGTGGCCAAAGACCACGCGTACATCGTCCTGGCGCGGAAAGCGAAACCAGGGGGCGAAGCCCGCGGGTGACGATTCAGCAGACTCCTTGGCCGCCAGCTCCAGAGTGCCGTCTTCGGCAATAAAGCGCATGCGGGTGAAATAATTGGTGATAATCCGCCAGCGATCCATGCCGGTGAGCTGCGGATCCCAGCGTTCAGGCCGATTGCCGTACATCTGTGCAAAATAGGCTTTTGCCTCTGGCCCGCGAATAACCTCCTCAACTTCCTGCCCGTAGCGAACCGCCTCATCGACCGTCCAGATATGGGGTAACCCGGCATGAACCATTACCAGGTTGCGATCAGGGTCGTGGATACACAGGTTCTGCTGCCGCAGCCAGTTGAACAGGCGCTCATGATCCGGCGCCTCAAGAATATCCGCGAGTGTGTCCTTGTTTTTGAGCGCATGGCCGCCAAGAGCCACCGCCAGCAAATGCAGGTCGTGATTACCAAGCACCACCACGGCGGAACTGCCAAGGTTTTCAATATAGCGCAGGGTTTCCAGGGAAGACGGGCCGCGGTTGATCAGGTCACCAGCGACCCAGAGCCGGTCCCGGGATGGCGAAAAATCCACCTTGGCAAGAACGTCGAGGAGGCGTTCGTAGCAGCCTTGAATGTCGCCAATGGCGTAGTCAGTCATGACTTACCTCGTCAGCATTGTGGCCTTCCGGTTTGCTTTCCGCCAACAGATCGGCAATGGCTACATACTCTGCCAGACCCAGGTTTTCCGGGCGCAAGCCGTCATTGATACCGATACTGTTGAGCTGATCCACCGACACCATGCCGGCCAGCGCCTTGCGCAAGGTCTTACGGCGGGCACTGAAAGCCGTACGCACTACTGCCTGCAACAGTTTGTAGTCCTTCGCCGGATGCGGCAATGTCTGGTGGGGCACCAGGCGGACAATGGCAGAGTCCACTTTCGGTGCCGGGCGGAAGGCCCCCGGGCCAACTTCAAACAGTGGCTGCACCCGGCAGAAGTACTGAGTCATGATGCCCAGTCGGCCGTAGTTGTTGTCACCGGGCACCGCCGCCATCCGCTGCACTACTTCTTTCTGCAGCATAAAGTGCATGTCCTGCACCACACCGGAATGGCCTAGCAAGTGGAAGATAAGCGGGGTGGAAATATTGTACGGCAGATTGCCGATGATTCTCAGGGGCTTGTCGTCTACCAGATTACCAAAATCAAATTTCAGGGCGTCCGCTTCGTGAATGCGGAAGTCCGGGTAATTGAAGAACTTGGTTCTGAGTACCGGGATCAGGTCCCGGTCCAGCTCCACCACCTGTAGCCGGGAATTGACCGCCAGCATTTCTTCGGTGAGCGCGCCCAGGCCAGGGCCTATTTCCACGAGGGCGTCGTCTGCCTTGGGGTTGATGGCGCGGATGATGCGCTCGATCACACCGGGGTCATGGAGGAAGTTCTGGCCGAAACGTTTCCTGGCCTGGTGGCCGTGTTTGTTGCTCACTCGTTGCATTCTCTTTTTGCTGATTGTGCCATCTGCTCGCCTACTCTGACCGCCGTATGCAGGCTGCCTGCATCCGCCTTTCCAGTGCCGGCCAGATCGAGGGCGGTGCCATGGTCGACGGAGGTGCGGACAATAGGCAGGCCGAGGGTAATGTTAACGGCCCGGCCGAAGCCCTGGAATTTGAGTACCGGCAGGCCCTGGTCATGGTACATGGCCAGTACCGCATCGGCATCGTCCAGCCAGTGAGGGGTAAACAGGGTGTCGGCCGGCAAGGGCCCGGTCAGGATGATTCCTTCGTCGCGGAGCTTGTCCAGAGTGGGTTCGATTACGTCGATTTCTTCCCGACCCAGATGGCCGCCTTCACCAGCATGGGGATTGAGGCCGGCAACGAGTATCCTGGGGTGGTCGATACTGAAGAACTTGCGCAAGTCTGCGTCGAGGATACGGGTGACCTGAGTCAGGCGCTCGGCGGTGATGGCCGCGGAAACCTCTTTAAGAGGCAGGTGGGTGGTGACCAGGGCCACCCGAAGCTCCTCCGTGGCAAGCATCATCACGACGCGCTCAACACCGCAGAGTTCCTGCAGGAACTCCGTGTGGCCGCTGAAGGCAATACCGGCATTGTTGATAACGCCTTTGTGGACCGGCGCCGTCACCATGCCATCAAAAATACCGTCAAGGCAGCCCTGCGCAGCGATGCGCAGGGTTTTCAGAACATAGACGCTGTTAGCCGGATCAAGCCGGCCGGCGTCGGTGCTGGCCAGGCCATCAACATGCAGGACGGAAAGCCGGCCCGGTTCTTTGGCGGCCTGCTTACCGGGCGCCCAGTCTTCCAGCTTTACCGCCAGCCCGAGCAACTGTGCCCGGGCTTGCAGCAGGTGTTTGCAGGCCACCACCACAATTCCTGCCTGGCGTTGTTCAAGGGCCAGTTGCAGACAGAGCTCCGGGCCGATTCCCGCCGGCTCGCCCGCCGTCAGTGCGAGGGTGACCGGTTGCTTCATGATTCGCTGGTGTCTCCGGAATCGTCGTTCTTGAACTCGATAAAGGCTTCGTCACGGATTTCCCGCAGCCAGTTCTGAAGTTCGGTATCAAACTTGCGCCGGTAAATAGCCTGACGGGCTTCAGACTCCCGGACGTCACCGCTGATATCCTGCTGGCGCCGATCCTGCACTTCCAGGATATGCCAGCCAAACTGCGACCGAAACGGCCCGGTGAGTTCACCAACATCGGCTGCCATCATCGCCTGCTCGAATTCCGGCACCATCTGGCCCGGGCTGACCCAGCCAAGATTGCCGCCGTCAGAACCGGACACCGGGTCGTCGGAATACTCCCGGGCCAGTGCTCCGAAGTCAGCGCCGTCCTCCAGTTGCTGATAGATGTCCCGGATGGCGTCTTCCGCCTGGTTCTCGGATACCGTTTCAGAAGTGCGGACGAGAATATGCCGGACCATCGACTGCTCGATTACCTGAGCCTTTTCGCCACCACGGCGATCCATAACCATGACGATGTGATAGCCACTGCTGTTTTCAAGAACCGACGACACGGTTCCGGTTTCCAGATCCGGAACCACGTCGGCAACCAGTGACGGCAGCTGATTCTCCGCGCGCCAGCCCATATCGCCACCATCAAGGGCGTTGCTGGCATCAGATTCCGCCACTGCCACCTCACGAAAATCCCGGCCATCCGCAATTTCGTCACGCAATCTTTCTATTTTCTCGCGGGCAGCGCTGACTTCTTCTTCATCATTGAAGTCTTCCACCTCTATAAGGATGTGGGCGAGTTCGTACTCCGCATTGCTGGGACCATCGCCTGCTGTGGCCTCAAGATAATTTTCCACTTCGCGATCGGTAACCCGAACCCGGTTACCAACCTGGCGTTGCTGAACCCGGCTGGTAATCATTTCGTTGCGGATCTGCTCGCGAGCCTCCCGGTAAGTAACCCCTTCCTGACCCAACTGCTGCTCAAACTGCTGCAAAGTCATGTTGTTGCGCTGGGCAATATTGGCCATGGCTTCATTGAGTTCGTTATCGCTGATGCGCATGCCGGCCCTGTCCGCCATCTGCAGCTGGATTGATTCGGTAATCAGCTGCTCCCGCACCCGTTCTTCCAGAACGTTGCGGGGGGGCAGGCCGGTTCCCTGGGCCCTCAACCGACCTACGATGGTATTGATCCGGGCTTCCAGTTCGGTCTGCAGAATGACATCGTCATTCACGACCGCCACGACCTGATCAAGCAGTTTGCGTTCGGCCTGAACCGTTGCAGGCAAGGCCACAACCATCATTACCAGTAGTAATCGTGCGCAATGGCGAAGGTTCGCCTTCATAGTCACCTCTGTATAAAAAAATACTGCCCGTCGCCGGACGCAGGTTAGCCGGATTTCCCGGTATTCAGCGACCGCCGAACCGGCGACGTTCCCTTTCATCAAAGCCGTATATGGCTTCGGATATTTCGCCGGACGAGCCACCACTTCCGCCCAGCCCCTTGAGCTGTATCTGGAACAGCATGCGACTTTCAAGTTCCTGATCGTCGGTAAAGTAATTCTGATGCACCAGTTGAACGCTCCAGCAGCAATTATTGTACTCCAGCCCCGCCAGCGAGCCGACTGTACGATCAAGTTGCGAATCGTAGACCCAGCGGCCGATCAGACTAACACGGTCTGTGACAGGAAAAACGCCCCCGATATCCGACTGTTCGAATTCGTTGCGGCGATAGCTGTGGCCCACACTGGCCAGATAGCGATAGTCACTGGAATGGAATACCAGCTGACTGCGGCCTTCCTCAGTTTTATGGGTGTCCGGCTCCCACAGCCCGGAGGTGCGGATTTCCAGGCCCTGGAGTGGCCGTAAGATCATCTCGCCGGCGAGCGGTGAATCGCTGGCGTCTGAACCACCCTGTCCGGCCAGGGTCACCTCGCGGTCGTCATAGTAGTGCACCTGCCCTACGCTGAACCGGGCCCGCTCAGCACCTGTAAGTAGATCATTGAAGCGGCTGGTCAACGCCACGGTGAGCTGGTTGGTGTCACCAACCCTGTCGCCGCCACTGAAACGGTTGGGCTGGAACAGTTGGTCGAAGCTGAATGAACGGATGGTGGTATCGAAATCCGGGATAAACTCCTGATCGGCGTCTGCGTCCGCCCAGGCGTAATAGAGTCTGGGTTCCAGGGTCTGGTTGTAGGGAATATGAAACAGGCTGGACTGTCGGTCAAAGTATAGCCCTGAGTCCCACTCTGCCACCGGTACCGTGCGATCGAATCCCGAATCCCGCAAGTTGTAATCTTCCAGTTCGTAACGAGTGTAATCCACGCTGACTGATGGCCGCGCGTAGCCCCAGAGCGCCCGCGCCGGCAGTGCCACCTCCGGAATGGCCCGGAAGCGCTGGCCGTTGGCGCGATCCAGACCGGTCAGATTGCTATTATCACGATAAAAATAGGTGTACTGGCTTTCCAGTGAGAGCTCGGCAGGGCCCGCATCCACTGCGGCACCGTAAATGACTTCCGGCAATTGCGAATAGGGAATGCTTGCATCGGCAATGAAGTCGCTGACGGTCTGGTAACCGCCCAAATAGCTCTCGAAATACTGTGAGGAGTCCCGATAGCTTACGCCGCCACGACGACGCAGATGGGTCGCCTGGCTGATCTCAAATGTGCGGTTCAGGTCACTCAGATATTCATCATCACTAACCGCGGAATAGTCACCATAGCCCCTCCATCCGCCACCAAAAGCCGCCTGGGTGCTGAAGTCCAGGCCCCAGCGCTCGCCATCCTCACCGGGAAATTCCCGTTCATACTCAGTATCGTTTCCGGCGTAGCCCACCTGCAGCACCGACTCGCCCAGGCTGCTCAGGTAGCGCCCTTCGGCCTCGGTAAACAGACCGCGGCCATGGATATACTGGGGTGTCAGGGTGGCGTCGTAATGGGGTGCCAGGTTCAGATAATAGGGTACAGAAAGAAAAGCACCACTGCCGGTATTGGACGTACCGAAAGAGGGATACAGGAAGCCGGTTTTACGGCGGTCATCAATGGGGAAACTGGCATAGGGCCAATAAAATACAGGCACGTCGCTGATCTCGAGACGCACGTGTTTCGCTGTGCCTATGCCCTCCCCCTGATCCAGGTGAATATCAGCGGCCACAATTGACCAGTCGTTGCTGTCAGGAGCACAGGTGGTCAAGGAGCCCTGATGTATTTCCACCTGGTCTTGCGCCGTGCGGGACAGTTGCCCGGCAGAGCCACGCATTTCCGGACCATGCAAGAGGAAAGTCGCGGTATTGATGTCCACCAGGCCGCTATCTACATCGTAATCTGCCCGCTCACCGGTCAGCAGAAATCCATCGCCACGGCTGGTCATCGGCCCTTCAATCGCCACAGTTCCGGAAGCCTGGTTATAACGCGCTTCCGAGCCTGTCACTAAGAAGCCCGCCTGTTGCAGCCGAACATCGCCACGAAGATAGAGTTCATTGTCAATCTCGTACCTGGCGTTAAGACCGCTGGCCTGCAAAGGTGCCTGGCCACCATCCCCCGGCTCTCCATCAACACCTGCGGGAACAACAGAAGGCAGGTAGCCTCCCTCGCAAAAATCCGGCAGCGAGCGGCGAACCTCATCGGGCAATGCCGACCTGGGCCGCCAGTCAGTTTCCGCAGCAGACGGCGATGCCTGAGCCAACACTGCCGGTGCCGCCATCATCAGCGCAGAAAAGCCCGCTACAAGAGCACCCGAACACCCGGCACATTGCCGCAAACGGTGACTCGGTGTTCGCAGCTTCCTTGGTGGGGCTGGCACGATGAGAAGGTTCCTGTGCTGAATGGATTTGCCGTTATCGGAGACTTTTCAACAGCGGCCTAGTTTACACGCCGCAGTTTGCCTTGTTAACGGAAACTGGTGCCCCATCTGACTAATTCGCCAGACGGGGCACTCACCATTGCTGCAAAACCGATTTACCGCCTCTATACTGATCTGCTAACTTTCGGCCATGGGCCGGCAGGTTCAAACACCAACCACTTCAGAGCCAGGAAACCATTCAATCCATGGATACCCGCCTGACAATGCTTACCCAGTGGGTCAGAGACCTCCCAGGTTTTGACCAGGCAACACCCCGTCAGGTATCCGGAGATGCCAGCTTTCGACGCTACTTCCGGGTCAGCGGTGATCCCCATGGCACCGGCTCGGGGCCCTACATTGTGATGGACGCGCCTCCGGAACACGAAGACTGCAGACCCTTTGTCGCCATTGCCCATCACTGGCGCAGCCTGGGCATTGCCGTGCCGGACGTTATCCATGAGGACCTGACCCGGGGGTTCCTGCTACTGGAAGATTTTGGTGACCAACTGATGTTCACCGCGCTCAGTACCGGCAATGCTGACCCGCTCTACGACGCCGCGATTGACGAACTTGTGCGCATCCAGAGCGCCAGCGACTCACCGGATTATCCCTTGCCGGCCTATGATATCGCTCTGCTGGACCGCGAGATGGCCCTGTTCCCGGACTGGTTACTCAGCCAAAAGCTGGGGCTGACACTTGGCAACGTTGAACGGGCCCTGCTGGACACCACCTTCGCTTTTCTGCGGGAGAGTGCTCTGGCGCAGCCAGAAGTTACGGTGCACCGCGACTATCATTCCCGCAACTTGCTGGTGCGTCCTGATACCAATCGCCCCGGCGTGATCGACTTCCAGGATGCCGTACGCGGCCCTGTTACCTATGATCTGGTATCGCTACTGAAAGACTGTTATGTCCGCTGGCCGGAAGATCGTATCAGCCAGTGGGCTGAGCAGTTTCGGCTACTCAGCGCTGATGCCGGCCTGCACAAGGCAGATCAGGCGACCTTCCGCCAATGGCTGGAACTCATGGGCATGCAACGCCACCTGAAAGCGGCCGGTATATTCGCGAGGCTCGCGATCCGTGATGGCAAGACCGGGTTTCTGAAGGATATTCCCCGCACCGTAGGCTACCTGGTTGAGGCCAGCAGCAGACAGGCCGCCCTGCGTCACTTTCATGAATGGCTGACCGACACGGTTGTGCCTGCCATAGAGGACCAGATAGGCCCAGTGGAGACCTCCGGCCAGTGAAAGCCATGATTCTCGCGGCCGGCAAAGGCGAGCGCATGCGGCCGCTGACCCTGACAACACCCAAGCCGCTCCTCACCGCCGGCGACAAACCACTGATCGTACATCACATTGAACGGCTGCGGACGGCCGGCTTTCGGCAACTGGTCATCAACCACGCCTGGCTGGGCAAACAGATTGAAGAGGAGCTGGGTAACGGCGACACTTACGGTGTGTCCATCGAATACTCCCGTGAAAGCGAACCGCTGGAAACCGCCGGCGGCATCATCCACGCCCTGCCACTGCTCACCAGCAACGGGAACGAGTGGTTCGTGGTGATTAACGGCGATATCTGGTGCGATTTCGACCCGGCGCAACTGATCCCGCCGGACAACGCCGATGCCCTGCTGGTTATGACCAGCAACCCTGACCACAACCCGGCCGGGGACTTCTGCCTGAATCCGGATGGCACTGTTTCGGCGGAAGGACCGGAAATGCTGACATTCTCGGGTATCAGTCTGCTCCATCGCCACCTTTTTAACGGACAGTTACCCGGGCCCGGGAAGCTTGCCCCGATTCTCCGGGAAGCCATGACCCGGGGGCGAGTCATGGGTCTGCATCATAACGGGCAGTGGATGGATATCGGCACTCCGGAACGGCTTCGTGAACTGGACAGTAAACTCAAGAGAGGCGAGAGCTGAACCATGACCTCCGACTCCAGGGACAAAAACCTGCCGGCACGCATGGAGGCCGAATTCAGCGAGCTGCTCGGGGAGCTGACCGCCTGCGGCCATCAGGCCAATGAGTTGCTGGTCAGAACCCGGCTGCCCTACTGGTGCCGGCGCAGCCTGTTCTTTTTTCTGGGCTACATTGCCAAATCCGAAGGGCGGGTAACAGAGCAAGACGTTGGCTTTGCCGAAGCCCTGATCAAAGCCCTGAAACTTTCCCCACGCCAGCGCCGCAAGGCCATTGGCTATTTCCGCAAGGGCAAGACTACCGGGCATATTCCGGCGATGACCGCTTTCGGGCTCAGGCTGACTCACCGTCTCTGGCCCTCTCCTGCAATTCGCGTCGCCATCTGTTTATGCCACGCGGCGCAGTTACAGGGGCGCCCGGCCAAACCCAGACGTTATCGCTGTGAGGATGCCATCGACCAGATCGGGCTACCCGTCCGGGTCAGTGATGACATCCTCGAAAGCTATGCCAGCAAAGTGTGGATCACGGAACCGGAAGCCCAGCCACGTCCGTCCACCTTTGAGCAGGCGTGCCAGCTTCTGGGGGTTACCCGCCGGGATTCCCGTGAAATCATCAAGCGGGCCTACCGCAAGAAAGTATCGGAGTGCCATCCGGACAAGCTCGCGCAGCAGGACCTCAGCACCGCAGAAATAGCCAGCGCCAAGGACCGCCTGCTGAGATACCAGCAGGCCTGGGAGCTGATCAGCAAGCGTCTCTCGGCTTGAAGCTTGAATCCCGGTTGAAGCTTGTTAGACTGCCACCGGTTAATACGCATAACCCGCAAACAGGCCCACGGATCAGCGGCCTGAGCGACCCACAGAAAAGGAGCATTCCATGGGTAAAAATCTCGTCCTCCTCGGCGACACAGGAACCGACCACAACGGTTTCCCCCCGACACCGGTCATTACCGGCAGCGCCACGGTTCTGATTGACGGCAAGCCCGTCGCGCGCCTCGGCGACCAGCTCGCCATGCATTCCAAGCCCAAGCACCCGCCGCATCCCCGCACCATTGCCGCAGGCAGCCCGACGATCATGATTGAAGGCAAACCGGCCGCGTTGACCGGCGATGCCATCAGTTGCGGCGGCGTGGTAATCGGGTCATCCAGCGCCGTAGGCGGCTGACTACGCTATCGATCTGATGCCAGCCAGGCCGATAGCCGGTTGGCCAGTTGCGGCGCATCCCGGGCTTCAGGGCGCTCTGGCATCGCGACCGGTTGCCGGGAATAGGAGGTGATTTCTTCTCGCCGGAATGCAGCTTCACGCTCCTTCGGTGAACTGGGGCCGGCACCCTCCATCACCTCGGACACACGGGTACTGTGAAGCTCCAGCACCCTGATTTGCCCGGCCTCAGAAAGCCATTCCGGCAGAGTCTCCGAATCAATACGGTCAAAGACTGGTGCAATCCAGATCAATGCAGACACATCATCAGCTCCGGCAGGGGCCATGCCAGCCACATGGCCCGCTGCTTTACCCACACCAGCGACGGCAACCGTTTCATAACCCCGATCCAGAAGATTGCTCACCGCCACTGCCAGAATTTTCTGTATGCGGTTTCGGTACTGGTCTTCCAGCTCTTCCACGTCGACACTGTCCATCACATCGATCATCACGGAACCGCCAGCTTCGGTGTCTTCAGCGTTGTCATTATCCCCGCTCCGCTCTGACGTTTCCGGCGAGGCCGCTGCTTGCTGCCTGTGATACTGCTGAACCGCATAAGGAGGTGGTTCAAGCCCCAGCGTCATGACAGCCCAGCCCGCTCTCGCCATGGGTCGGCGCAGTGCGCCTGCCAGCCCGGTGGCAGCCGACTGGCCCTCGTCGGCAAGAATAACCAGGGCACCCTTAGCGGGCGTGTCTGCTTCCGGTTCGAACAAAGCCAGCACCCGGTCCTCTTCCGGTGGCTCCAGCCATACGGTGGCATCCGGCCACTTTGCAGCAATAGCCTCTGAATCCAGCGCCGATGAGATCATGGCACGCTTGCGGTCGGCAGCCGGCTCCCCCGCCTCCTCGTCTTGCGGCTCCCCGGCATCCTGAGCCAGTGCAGTTGGTATGCCAACCACAAACCCGCTGACAAGAATCAGCAATAACCGGATAAACCCTCTTTCAAACCAATTGTTCACAGGCTGTCACTCATTCCGTGCGAAAAATCACCGTCAAACTGGTAGACTAGCAGCTTTTGCGGCAGGGACTGCTGTGCGTGCTTTTTGCGTCATCATCAATACCCTTACCAACACGTTCAAGAGAGCCGTCATGAACCCTTACCAGATTGCCCCGTCCATCCTGTCAGCCGATTTTGCCCGACTGGGCGAGGAAGTCGATAACGTACTGGCCGCCGGGGCCGATATCGTCCACTTCGATGTGATGGACAACCATTACGTGCCTAACCTGACCATCGGCCCCATGGTCTGTGAAGCCCTGCGCAAACACGGTGTTACCGCCCCCATCGATGTTCACCTGATGGTGTCGCCGGTGGACGACCTGATCCGCATGTTTATCGATGCCGGTGCCAGTTACATCACCTTCCATCCGGAAGCGTCGAACCACATTGACCGCTCCCTGCAACTGATTCGCGAGGGCGGCTGCAAGGCAGGCCTGGTGTTCAACCCGGCCACGCCTCTTCACTACATCGACCATGTCATGGACAGGCTCGACATGATCCTGCTGATGTCGGTCAACCCCGGTTTCGGTGGCCAGAAGTTCATTCCCGGCACCCTCGACAAACTGCGGGAAGCACGCAAGCGAATTGATGACAGCGGCCGCAATATCCGCCTGGAAATCGACGGTGGCGTGAAGACCGACAATATCCGTGAAATTGCCGAGGCTGGCGCAGACACTTTCGTGGCCGGTTCTGCCATCTTCAACACCGACGATTACAAGGCCACCATCGACAGGATGCGTGCCGAACTGGAACTGGCCAGAAAGAGCGGAAATCAATGAGCTCGGCAGGACTGTTCAACCAGCGTTGGCCGGGTGTTGCCCTGTTTGACCTGGACGGCACCCTGGTGGATAGCGCCCCCGACCTGGCGGCCGCCATTGACGCCATGCTGGAACAACTGGGCCGTCGCACAGCCGGCATCGACAACGTGCGCCAATGGGTTGGCAATGGCGCCGGCGTTCTGGTGCGCCGCTCCCTGGCCGGCCAGGCAGACTGGGAGCCAGCCAGTGACAGGAACGAGGCACTGTTCAACGATGCCCTGGCGATGTTTTACCACGCCTACGAGAACCTCAACGGCCGGCACTCGGTGCTCTATGACGGCGTCGAAGACTGTCTGACCAGGCTCGCGGATTACGACTGCCGCATGGGCATTGTCACCAACAAACCGGAACAGTTCGTGGCGCCGTTGCTGGAACAGATGGGCATCGAGCACTGGTTCGACATCAGCATCGGCGGTGACACCCTGCCGGTACGCAAACCCGACCCACAACCGTTGATACATGCCATGACCAAATTGGGCGGCACCCGTGGCACCACGGTGATGGTGGGAGACTCGGTAACCGACATCAGCGCAGCGCTGGCAGCGGGCATTCCCTCAGTGGCGGTGCGTTACGGCTACAATTACGGCGCCCCGGTGGATACGCTGGGAGCGGATGCCGTTGTTGATTCCCTGGCGCAGCTTTTGTAATCTCACAGGACATTGAATTTGAAACCTTCTATCCGGGGGATTCCTGCCATGCAGGGGCTGAGTCTGATGACAGCGCGAGGCGTACTGACAACCCGCGCAACACGATGGTGGCGATGGCGCACCGGCTGAATGCCGCCCGAAAAACCACCATACAGATCAGACTGCAGGAATCTTTACCATGACACCCGAGCAATTCGCCGAGCTCGCCAAGGCCGGCTTTAACCGCATCCCTGTTTACCGCGAAGTTCTGGCCGACCTCGACACGCCTCTGAGCACCTACCTCAAGCTGGCCAGTGGCCCCTATTCCTATCTGTTCGAATCGGTGCAGGGCGGTGAGAAGTGGGGCCGCTATTCCATCATCGGCCTGCCCAGCCGGGAAGTTCTCAAGGTCTACGACCACAACATCATCATTACCCGGGACGGCAAGGTGGTGGAGGAGACGAGTGCAGACGACCCGCTCGCCTTCGTGGAAGACTACCAGACCCGCTTCAACGCACCGGACCTGGAAGAACTGCCGCGCTTCAACGGTGGCCTGGTGGGCTATTTCGGTTATGACACCGTGCGCTACATTGAAAAGCGCCTGCGCAAGACCTGCCCACCGGACAGGATCGGTACCCCCGATATCCTGCTGATGGTGTCCGACGAGGTGGTGGTATTCGACAACCTGCGCGGCAAACTGCACCTGATCGTTCATGCCGACCCGAACCAGGAAGGTTCCTATGAGCAGGCAATGCAGCGTATCGACGAGCTGGAATCGCGGCTGCACCGGCAAACAGCCGACGCCCCGCGGACTCCGGACCATCTTCGCGGCAAGACGGTGGACGAAAGCGATTTTATTTCCGGCTTCAACCAGGAGAAGTTCGAAGCGGCCGTAGGCAAGATCAAGGAATACGTGCTGGACGGCGACGTGATGCAGACCGTCATTTCCCAGCGCATGTCCATCCCGTTCGAGGCACCACCGCTGAACCTGTATCGCTCACTGCGGGTGCTGAACCCTTCCCCCTACATGTATTTCCTGGACCTGGACGACTTCCACATAGTCGGCTCCTCACCGGAAATCCTGGCGCGGGTGGAAGATGAGGAAGTGACGGTAAGGCCCATCGCCGGCACCCGCAAGCGCGGTGCCACCGACGCCGAGGACAAGGCCCTGGAAGCAGAACTGCTGGCCGACCCGAAAGAGATCGCCGAGCACCTGATGCTGATCGACCTGGGCCGCAACGACGCCGGCCGGGTATCGGAAACCGGCACCGTGCGGCTGACCGACAAAATGATCGTGGAGCGGTACTCCCACGTCATGCACATCGTCTCCAACGTTACCGGCCGCCTGAAAGAAAACACCAGTTGCCTGGATGTCCTGCGCGCCACCCTGCCAGCAGGCACTCTCAGTGGCGCCCCGAAAATCCGTGCGATGGAAATCATCGACGAGCTGGAGCCGGTGAAACGGGGCGTCTACGGCGGTGCCGTGGGTTACCTGTCGTTCAACGGCAATATGGACACCGCCATTGCCATCCGCACGGCGGTGATCAAGGACAACACCCTGCACATCCAGGCCGGTGCAGGCGTGGTGGCCGATTCGGTACCCCGCCTCGAATGGCAGGAAACCATGAACAAGGGCCGCGCCATCTTCCGCGCTGTCGCCATGACCTACAACGATTTCGACCACTGAGGCGGAGGAACAGATTATGTTGCTGATGATCGATAACTACGATTCCTTCACCTACAACGTGGTGCAATACCTGGCGGAACTGGGTGCGGATGTACACGTCTACCGCAACGATGAGATCACGGTAGAGGAAATCGAGGCCCTGAAACCGGAGCGCCTGGTGATTTCCCCGGGGCCCTGCACGCCCAATGAAGCCGGCATTTCCATGGAGGCTATCCGCCACTTTGCCGGCAAACTGCCGATCCTGGGCGTGTGCCTGGGCCATCAGGCCATCGGGCAGGTCTACGGCGGCAATGTAATCCGCGCCGGGCGGGTGATGCATGGCAAGGTGTCACCGGTGTACCACAAGGACCTGGGCGTATTCCGTGGCCTGAGTAACCCGCTGCAGGCGACCCGCTACCACAGCCTGGTGATCGACAAGGACACCTTGCCGGATTGCCTGGAAGTGACTGCCTGGACTCGCAACGAAGATGGCTCAGTGGAAGAAATCATGGGCGTTCGACACAAGACGCTGCCCATTGAGGGGGTTCAGTTTCATCCG
>JBHEPI010000114.1:0-10279 GCA_046260345.1 Marinobacter sp.
AGCCCATCACCGGAATCGTGGACACCGACCGGGGCTACTGAGCGCCCAGCCATTACGCCGGCCACCTGGATCAGCCCGTGGTCGGCGCAACCCCGAATAGCCCCCACAGCATTAGCAGCAATAGCGGGATAGACAGCAGCACGAACAGCCCGTTCCAGGCAAATGCCACCACCCAGCGCGACACCTGACCGAATCGCGACAGCAACATCACCGCCGGGCCGAACGGCGACAGCATCATCGCCAGGGAAAACCCGATCACCAGAGCCACGGCAATGGGCAGCGGATTCACCCCTTCCGCCACCAGTTGCGGCATCAGCCCAGCCTGCACACTCAGCACGGTAATGGGAATGATGCCAATGGCCGAGAGCATCGGCATCATCAGCAAGCCACAGGCGGCCAGCAGGAACACCCCCAACTCCCCCGAAGCAAGGCCCGCCAAGGCGTCCGCCGGGATAACGGCGACCAACGCGACGCCGAGAGCGGCGGAACCGGCGAAAATGGCCATTTCGTTGCTCATCCCCAGAATGTTGTCTACCGACTCCCGTGCAGCGCTCGGCAGTGAGCGATCGTGCCACAGCATATAAAGGAAGGTCACCACCGGCACTGTGAGCATGGCGGCCACTGATACTCTCAGGCCGGAAATCTGCACCAACAAGGCCATCACCAGGAATATAACCGTAACCAGGAGCGCTAGCCTGCCACCGCCTGCGGGCCATTGGTCCAGCGGCTGCCGCTCACTGCTGACCAGACGAAAGCGCTTATGCTCAAGAAACCATCCCACCAGCAGCAGTATCACGGCACTGCCGATCCCGTAGGGCAACAACCCTGACCAACTCAGGCTCGGCACCTCTCGTGTGATGATCGCGACCGCCACACTGGTCGGTGCAACCATTGGCACCAAAGCAAATCCCCGCAGGGTACTGATCAACACACTCCGTAACCAACGCAGTCGTGAGGCGCCGGATATGCCCCGTTCCCGTAGAGTATCCGCCAACGTACCGCAAAGCAGGTTCATCACTCCAAAGCTCAACACTGAAGCAATACCGCAGCTGACCACCGCGTATTTCGGGTACAGCAACCCCGGGCGCCCCCCGAGCAGCACATCGTGGATGCGCCTCAACACTTCCAGCCTGCGTACCAGGCACTGCATCATGCCCAGGCTGCCCAGAAAGGTGGCGTAGAAGGCGGCATTCGATGCCGCGCGCATCAACTCCCCGGCAGCCAGCTTTCCCACCAGCGCGAAAAAACCTACCAACAGCACCGAGATCAGAAAAAGGTAACGGGAATAGGCCTGCAGCTCCCCAAGCACGGTGAGGAAGTACAGCACGAACAACGCACCGGACAACGCGCTGAGCCAGGAATTGGCCAGACAAAGCGCCACAAGCTCCAGCAACACAGCAACAGGAACCAGAAAACGGCTCATAAAAGATTCATATCCTTGAAGATGGTATCGGTTGCATTTCACCCAGCTCCAGATTAGTCTTTAGGAGTCGATATACAAAACTTAATTCCGCTATACGAAACTATATCAACATTAATGACAAGGCAAGTCCGGGAGCTTTCTTCTTCATAGAAGGAAGACCACAGTAAAACTTGTCTGCTGATGAAACGGGAGATGCCATGAGCGCATTTATCTACGACGGGTTGAGAACCCCCTTCGGTCGACACGCCGGAGCACTGGCAAAAGTGCGCCCGGATGATCTTCTGGCCAGCGTGATCAAAACCCTGATCGAGCGCAATGCATTTGCCCCGGAGCTCTACGAAGACGTGATTGCCGGCTGTACCAATCAGGCCGGCGAAGACGCCCGCAACCTGGCCCGCCACGCGGGTTTGATGGCTGGCCTGCCGGTTGAGGCAGGTGGC
This sequence comes from Marinobacter sp., assembly GCA_046260345.1. GTDB lineage: Bacteria > Pseudomonadota > Gammaproteobacteria > Pseudomonadales > Oleiphilaceae > Marinobacter. The sequence continues at coordinate 1,864 of JBHEPI010000114.1, forward strand.
CTGACCGTCAACCGCCTGTGCGGTTCCGGTCTGGCCGCTATCATCGACGCTTCACGAGCAGTGCGCTGTGGCGAAGGTGAGCTGTTTGTGGCCGGCGGTGCAGAGAGCATGAGCCGGGCCCCGTTCGTAATGGCCAAGAGCGAAAGTCCGTTCAGCCGCGATTTCCGCGCCTTCGACAGCACCATCGGCGCGCGCTTTCCCAATCCTCGCATTGAAGCGGCATTCGGCACAGACACCATGCCCGAAACCGCCGACAACATCGCCCGGGAACTGAACCTGAGCCGCGACCAGGTGGACGCCTTCGCCGCCCAGAGTCAGGCCCGTTACGACGCCGCCCTGAAAGACGGCTTCTATAATGAAGAGATTCTGGCCATTGATGTGCCCCAGGGCCGCAAGAAGCCACCGGTCAGCGTGAGCAGCGATGAACATCCGCGCCCCCAGTCCACCGCCGAAGCGCTGGCGGGTCTGCGCCCGCTGTTCGAAGGGGGCGTGGTCACTGCCGGTAACGCATCAGGCATCAACGACGGCGCTGCCGCACTGATTGTGGGTTCCCGCGAAGCAGGCGAGCGCGCCGGCATCCGCCCCCGCGCCCGCGTCGTATCAGCAGCCATCGCTGGTGTTCCGCCCCGGGTGATGGGCTACGGCCCGGTACCGGCCAGCGAGAAGGCTCTAGCCCGCGCCGGCCTGGGCATCAATGATATGGACGTGATCGAGATTAACGAGGCGTTTGCCGCCCAGGTACTCGCATGCACGACCAGACTGGGCATAGACCCGACCGATTCCCGGCTGAATCCCAACGGCGGCGCCATTGCCGTCGGGCACCCTCTGGGGGCCTCCGGCGCACGGATCGCACTGACCGCCACGCGCCAGCTTGAGCACAGTGGCGGCCGTTACGCATTAATCAGCATGTGTATTGGCGTTGGCCAGGGCATTGCTGCTGTGATTGAACGAGCAACCGACTAATTTTCTGAGGAGACACACCATGGCTTCCGCATCCTGGGATGACCTGCTTAAATTCGACAAACAGCTGGATGAGACCGAACGTCAGGTTCGTGACAGCATTCGTTCCTTCTGTGACCAGCGCCTGATGCCCGGCATCATCGAGGCCAACCGTCACGAGAAATTCGACCGTTCCATCTTCACCGACATGGGCGAACTGGGCATGCTCGGCGCCACCCTGCCGGAAGAATATGGCGGCCCGGGCCTCAACCACGTGTGCTACGGGCTGATCGCCCGGGAAGTGGAACGTGTCGATTCAGCCTACCGCTCCGCCCTGTCAGTGCAGTCTTCGCTGGTCATGCATCCGATTTACTCGTTTGGTCAGGAAGCGCTGAAGAAACGGGTTCTGCCCAAGCTTGCTTCCGGTGAGCTGGTGGGCTGTTTCGGCCTGACCGAGCCCAACCACGGCTCCGACCCGGGCGGCATGGAAACCCGTGCCAAGAAGGTCGACGGCGGCTACCTGGTCAGCGGGTCCAAAACCTGGATCACCAACTCACCCATTGCCGATGTCTTTGTCGTCTGGGGTAAGCTTGACGGTGTCGTCACCGGCTTTGTACTGGAGCGCGGCGCCAAAGGCCTGGACGCACCCAAGATTGAGGGCAAGTTCTCGCTGCGCGCTTCCGAAACCGGCTCCATCTTCATGGACGAGGTGTTCTGCCCCGATGAGAACAAACTTGACGTAGAAGGTCTGAAAGGCCCGTTCAGCTGCCTAAACAAGGCCCGCTACGGAATCAGTTGGGGCTCCCTCGGTGCTGCCGAGTTCTGCTGGCACGCCGCCCTCAACTACACCCTGGAGCGCAAGCAGTTCGGCAAGCCCCTGGCCGCCAACCAGCTGATACAAAAGAAGCTGGTGGACATGCAGACCGAGATCACCCTTGGCCTGCAGGGTGCGCTGCAGCTTGGCCGCCTGATGGACGCCGGCGAAGCGGCCCCGGATGCGATTTCCCTGATGAAGCGCAACAATTGTGGCAAGTCTCTGGACATTGCCCGGGTAGCCCGCGACATGCACGGCGGCAACGGTATCTCAGACGAGTACCACGTAATCCGCCACGTGATGAACCTGGAAGCGGTGAATACCTACGAAGGCACCCACGACGTCCACGCCCTGATTCTGGGTCGTGGCCAGACCGGTATTCCCGCCTTCGTCGCCGGCTGATCATCGTTGCCACGCAGCCGGCAATGGCCGGCTGCGGCCCCGTTATAGACGTTAAAAGAGACAGATCCGGGAGGTTTTATCCATGGACATGAACTACACCGCCGACGAACTGGCGTTTCGGGACGAAGTCCGGGCATTTCTTGATGAGAAGCTGCCTGAAGACCTTGCCACCAAGGTCAAGTCCTTCAAGAAGCTGAGCAAGGAAGACCACCAGCGCTGGCAGAAAATCCTTGCCGGGCAGGGCTGGTACGCCACTCACTGGCCGGAAGAATACGGCGGTGTGAAATGGACGCCGGTGCAAAAGCACATCTGGGATGAAGAGTCCTGCCGCTACGGTGTTCCACGCTCCATCCCGTTCGGGGTGAACATGGTGGCACCGGTCATCATCAGGTTCGGTAACGAAGAACAGAAACAGAAATACCTGCCGCGCATCCTCAGTGGCGAGGACTGGTGGTGCCAGGGCTACTCCGAACCCGGCGCCGGCTCCGATCTGGCGGCAGTGAAGACCCGCGCCGTGCGTGATGGCGACCACTATATCGTCAACGGCCAGAAAACCTGGACCACCCTGGGCCAGCACGCCAACATGATCTTCTGCCTGGTGCGCACCAACACCGAGGTCAAGAAACAGGAAGGCATTTCGTTCCTGCTGATCGATATGAACACCCCGGGCATTAGCGTGCGCCCGATCATCACTCTGGATGGTGAACACGAAGTCAACGAAGTGTTCTTCCAGGACGTCAAGGTTCCGGTTGAAAACCTTGTCGGTGAGGAAGACAAGGGCTGGACCTACGCCAAGTACCTGCTGACCTATGAGCGTACCGGCCTGGCCGGGATTGGCCTGTCCAAGGCGGCGCTGTCGCATCTCAAACAGCTGGCCAGTCGCCGGGTCAAGAACGGCAAACCGCTGATTGAGGACCCGTCGTTCAGCCAGCGTATTGCCAAGGTGGAAATTGATCTGACGGCAGCGGCGATCAGCAACTTGCGCATCATTGCCTCGGTTGAGGGTGGCGGCATGCCGGGCGCGGAAAGCTCGATGCTGAAAGTGAAAGGGACCGAGATCCGCCAGTCGATCAATGATCTGGCCCGGCGCGCCATCGGTCCTTATGCTCTCCCCTTTGTTGAGGAAGAACTGGAGCTGGATTACGACGGCGAGTTCCTGTCTGACGAGGACGCCGCGCCACTGGCTGCTTACTACTTCAACAACCGCAAGTTGTCGATTTTCGGCGGGTCCAACGAGATCCAGAAAAACATCGTGTCGAAAATGATTCTCGGGCTCTAAGGAGGCAACCATGGATTTCCGACTCAACGAAGAGCAGCAGATGCTGCAGGACACCGTGGCTCGCCTGGTGCGCGGTGAATACAGTTTTGAAAAGCGCCTGGAATTCAGCGAGACCGAGCTGGGTTTCAGTGCCGACTTCTGGCAACAGCTCAGCGAGCTGGGCCTGACCGCCGTGCCTTTCTCCGAGGAGCTGGGTGGTTTCGGCGGCGGTGGCGTGGAGGTTCAATCAGTGATGACAGAGCTGGGCCGCGGCCTGTGTCTGGAACCCTATCTGCAGTCGGTGATTTTTGGCGGTGGCCTGATCGGTCAGGCTGGCGACGATAATCAGAAAGAGCAGTGGCTGGCAGGCATTGCCAGCGGCGAGTTAAAAGCTGCCGTGGGCCTGCAGGAGCCCCAGAGTTTTTATGATCTGAATAACGTTGAAACCCGTGCCGAGAAGAGCGGTGAAGGCTACGTGCTGAGCGGCCGCAAGGCGGTTGTTATCGGTGGCCAGTGTGCCGATCTGATTGTGGTGTCCGCCCGTACGTCAGGCAACACCCGCGATGCCGATGGCATCAGCCTGTTTGCCCTGAGCCCGGACACCGATGGTGTTGAACGGCGCAGTTACCCCACCATCGATGGTGCCAAGGGCTGCGATATTACCCTGAATAATGTCCGGGTCGGTGCCGACGCGCTGCTGGGCGAGGAAGGCAAAGCCGCCGAGGTGATCGAATACCAGGCCGGCCGTGCCATCGCCGCGCTATGTGCCGAAGCCGTCGGTGTAATGGAAATGGCCAACGAGCTGACCCTGGATTACCTCAAGCAGCGCAAGCAGTTTGGTGTGCCCATCGGCAAGTTCCAGGTGCTGCAGCACCGCATGGTGGACATGATGTCGGAACTTGAGCAGGCTCGGTCCATGGCCATTCTGGCTGCCAGCGTTGCTGACATTGAGCAGAGTGATGAGCGTCGCCGGGTGCTGGCCGCTGCCAAGAATGTGACTGGCCGCGCCGGGCAGTTTATCTCTGAGAATGGCATTCAGATGCATGGTGGCATTGGCATGACCTGGGAATACAATTTTGCCCATTACGCCAAGCGGCTGATTGGCATCAATCACCAACTGGGCGACGACGACATCCATCTGGAGCGTTACGCCTCGTTGCTGCAGGCAAGCTAACAGGTATTGGGTATGACTATGACAAGTGATCAGGCAACCGGGCAGGATCTGAACAAGGCCGAATGGAAGGTTCGTACCGAGCTTGCGGCCGCTTATCGGCTGGTAGCGCTGTTCGGCTGGGACGACCTTGTGTTCACCCATCTGTCGGCGCGGGTGCCGGGGCCGGAGCATCATTTCCTGATTAATCCTTATGGTCTGCTGTTCCATGAAATCACCGCCTCGTCGTTGGTGAAGGTGGACAAGGACGGCCAGGTAGTGGACTCCGGCGGCTTAAGCCGGGTGAATCCGGCCGGCTTCACCATTCACAGCGCCGTGCATATGGGCCGGGAAGACGCCGGTGCTGTAATGCACCTGCACGCGCCGGATGGGGTCGCGGTTTCCGCCCACCGGGATGGCCTGCTGCCACTGAGCCAGACGGCCATGCTGTGCCTGAATCACCTGAGTTATCACGATTACGAGGGTGTGGCGCTGAATCTGGATGAGCGGGAGCGGCTGATTAACGATCTTGGTGACAAGTCGATGATGCTGTTGCGCAATCATGGGGTGCTGACGGCGGGCAAGGATGTGCCGGAGACGTTCACCTATCTGTATTTCCTGATGAAGGCCTGTGAAATTCAGGTGAAAGCCCAGAGTTGTGGGCCCACCTATATGCCTTCTGAGCAGGCGATTCGGACGACGGCGGATCAGTCTCAGTCCCTTGGGAGTGCTTCTGCGTTGACCTGGCCGGCTCTGGTTCGTCTGCTGGACAGTAAGAATCCTGGGTACGCGGTCTGACTCATTGGCATTGCGTTTGACCTTGTGCCAGGTGCGCCATGGAAGGAGGGGGCCTGACCGGGACACGCTGTGAATACGTCCCTGTACGCTCGTCAAAAACATCCATGTTTTTGACGGTCCCGGTCAGGCCCCCTCCTTCCATGGCTTCTGCATCAACTTCACAGTGCCCATCAATTAAGGACGCAGACATGTTTTTGGTTGAACTGAACGATTTGGATAAACATATCGGTTCGTTGATTGGGCACAGTCCCTGGAAAACCGTCACCCAGGAGATGATTCAGGCTTTTGCCGATGCTACCGGCGATCATCAATGGATTCATCTGGATGTGGAGCGGGCGCGGCGGGAATCGCCGTGGGAGAGCACGGTGGCTCATGGATGGCTTACCGTGTCGCTGATTCCGCTGCTGAACCAGCAGGTTATTGACGTGCAGGGTAAAAGCGCCAGTATCAATTACGGGCTGAACAAGCTGCGTTTTCCCGCTGCTGTGAAGTCCGGGTCGGATATCCGGACCCGGATGGAGCTGATGGATGTGACCAGAGTGGACGATCAGCGCACGCTGGCCATTTATCGCACCACAGTGGAGATTCAGGGTGAAGACAGGCCGGCGTGCGTGGCTGACAATCTGGTGATGTACGTGGTTTGAAAGGCCTGTCAGGCCTTGGATTCCCACTCCTCTTCCTGCAGCACCCGCCACATCAGCTTGCCGGTGGGTGACTTCGGCAATTCATCAACGAACTGAATGATTTCAGGCACTTTGTAGACTGCCATCTGCTCTTTGCACCAGCTGGCGATCTCGGCTTCCGTGGTGGTGGCTTCCGCTTCGGGCGTGAGTACGATGCATGCCTTCACTGTCTCCCCTCGCTTGGGATGCGGCGAGGAGATGATGCACACTTCGTGAATTCCCGGGTGCCGGTACATCAGCCCTTCCACTTCCGAGGGCCAGACCTTGTAGCCTGAGGCGTTGATCATCCGCTTGAGCCGATCCACCATGAAGAAGTAACCCTCTTCGTCGTAGTAGGCAAGATCACCGGTGCGGAAGAAGCGCTTGCCATCGATCTCCACGAACGCCGCGTCGGTTTCTGCCGGGCGGTGCCAGTAGCCCTGGGTCACCTGGGGGCCGTTGGAGACAATTTCCCCCACTTCGCCAGGGCCTTTCTCCTCCAGGGTTTCAACATCAATGATGCGGCTGTCCACATCGAACACGGGAATACCCAGGCACTGGGGCTTGGGGTGATTGGGCGGGTTGATGTGAGTGGCAGCCATGGTTTCCGACAGGCCGTAACCCTCGATGTAGTCCAGCCCGGTCATGGTCTTGAGCTTGGTTGCAACGGATTCGGGCATTGCTGCCCCGCCCCCGCCAATGGTGTTAATGCTGCTCAGGTCATACTGGCCAATGTCCGGATTCGACAGGAAATCCACCGCCATGGTGACGATATTGGTCCAGCCTGTGACCTGGTAACGCTCGATCAGCCGCGCCGCCGTGGTGCGATCCCAGCGGGTCATGATCACTGTGGTGGAACCGCTGTAAATCGGACTGTTCATGGAGCCGGTCATGCCGGTAACGTGGAAAAACGGCAAAGTGGCCAGTTGCACGGTGTTGGCGGTGCTCAGATTCCAGAACGCCCGGTGCACGGCGGTCGCCATCACGCTGCGGTGGGTGTGCATGCAGCCTTTGGGCGCGCCAGTGGTGCCGGAGCTGTAGGGAATCACCGCCAGATCGTCCGGGCCGGCGGTGTGGGCTGACGGTGCTCTGTTCTCCGCCATCGCCTGTTCCCAGGTGACCACACCAGGCACATTTTGTGACCAGGCCGGAGCCGCTACTTCTGCCGGCAGATCCAGATCAGTATCCGCATCGATGTAGGTGCTGTAGGAGGCCACCACCACCTGATCCAGATCGGTGGTTTCCAGCAATGGGCTGATAAAGCCAGTCAGTTCCTGACCTGCCAGACAGACACTCGCACCGGTGTCGGCCAGATAATGCTCCAGCTCCGCCGCCCGGTTCATGGGGTTGACGGGAATCACCACGGCATCAGCACGCAGAATGGCGTAATAGGCAATTACATACTGTGGCGAGTTCTGCATGTACAGCAACAACCGGTCACCTTTCTTGACGCCCTGGGCCTGCAGGTAGCCGGCCATCGCCTCAACTTCCTGCAACAGGCAACTGTAGGTTATCGGTGCATCGTAGAAAATGATGGCAGTGCGGTCCGGGTAACGCAGGGCCGAAATTTCCAGGTTGGTGAACACACTGGTCCGGGGCAGTGCCATGCTCTTGGGCAGTTCTCTCGGCCAGACGGCATAGTGGCGTGTAAATGTCATTGTTGTGATCCCCTTGTTCGGTTCAGTGAGCCGCCGTGGCGGCCAGATCAAAAATGTCGGTGCCGCCGGGCAGAGGTTCCCGGTGGCGCAGTGGCGTGATGGCGATGGCTTGATCCCGCAACACGCTGACGTCTTCGCCGGGCGCCACAATGTGGCGGGAACTGCGATCAAACCCCAGCCACCAGTACGGCAGGCTGCGCGCGTCCTGGCCGGCCAGTAGCCGCGCACGCTGGATCGAGCCGTTGGATTGCTTGCACCATCGTGCCTGATGGATGGCCGCAGCTTCACAGGCCGGGAAGTTCACGTTCCAGGCGTAACTCTGTCCGGGCTGCCACAGTTGACGCACCACGGACTCTCCAAACGCCGAGACCGGCGACCAGTCCACGCCTTCCCGGCTCAAAAAAGCCTGGCTCAACGCGAAGGCCGGTATGCCCATATGCTCGGCACTGAGCACCGCGCCCACCGTGCCGGAATACTGCACCGAGTCACTGATATTGGCGCCACAGTTCCCCCCCGACAGCACCAGATCCGGCGGCGTTTCTCCGAACCACTGGGCGAGCGAATACAGCACACAGTCCGCCGGCGTACCGGACACCGCATAGCGTTTGTCTCCGTGCTCATAAACCCGCAACGGATCATGGATGGAAATACTCTGACCGGCACCACTGCGGTCGTGCTCCGGCGCCACCACCCAGACCTCCTCCGCCAGATTGCGGGCAATCTGCTCCAGCACCT
>JBHEPI010000132.1:0-11711 GCA_046260345.1 Marinobacter sp.
GATCCTGACTTCGTTCCCTATTTTCGGGCGGTAACGCCCGAAGGCGCGCTGGGTCGGCTGCCGCTGGGGTCACGCCCGACCAAGCGACGTCAGGATGGCGGCGTGGAGACGCTGCGCGCGATTCCCTGGATCTTCGCCTGGACCCAGATGCGCATGATGCTGCCGAGCTGGCTGGGCAGCGATGTTGCCCTGGAAGAAGCCTTCCGTAATGACAAGGTGCCGGTGCTGCGGGAAATGATGCAACAATGGCCGTTCTTCAAAACCTATGTGGATATGCTGGAGATGGTACTGGCAAAATCCGACCTGCGAATTGCCAGCTACTATGAGCAGACCCTGGTGGACGACCCCGAATTGCTGGAATTGGGCAGAAGCCTGCGGGAGCGCCTGGAGGGGTGCATCCAGCGTTTGCTGGAACTGAAAGAGCAGGACACATTGTTGGAGCAGGAACCTGTATTCGCCCATTCCATGCGTGTACGTAATCCGTATACTGATCCGCTACACTATCTCCAGGCAGAGTTACTGAAGCGTGACCGCGAAAGTGAAGGCAAGGGTGAAGTGCCCGAAATGGTAGAACGTGCGCTGAAAGTGACCATGGCGGGGATTTCTGCCGGCATGCGGAATACGGGGTAATCTTCCCCCCAAAGCCCGAGGGCTAAAGTGGACAACAAAATAACAGGAGTAACGCCGTGGCGTTAGCGGCAAGGCTGGAACGTTTTCTGACCCGCCAGGGGATCGCATACAAGGAAGTGCCCATCGACCAGGTGCACAATTTTGATGCCGCAGTTATGGCGTCAGGACGTTCTCAGAACGAGTTTATCCGGGCGACGCCGCTGATTGATATCAATGGGGTTGTCATGGCCGTTCATGGTTACAACACCAGCCTGGATATGGACCTGGTGCACAGGCTGACAGGGCGTCGCTTACAACCACTGACCGCTCGCCAGTCCGCCAGGTTGTTTGCGGATTGTGATCCGGGTTTTCAGCCTCCGGTCGGGGCCGCCTATGACGTTCCGGTTCTGGTGGACCAGGACGTTCTGGATTACCCCCGTGCATTGATGTGCTGCGGCACCGATAACACCCTGCTCGAGCTGGACCGCACCTCCCTGACACGGGCTTTGGCTGAGGCGACGCAAGGGCATCTGGTCATTCGTGGCGAGAATAACGGACAGCGCGAAGCTCTCACCCTGGAAGAGGTGGCTGACAAACTCCAGAAGCTGTATCGCCTGCCGCCGATGCCGGCTCTGGCGTTGCGAATCCTCAGGCTGACTGCCAACACTGAAGCCACCGCCCGGGAACTGGCGGAGCTTATTGAGTTTGATCCCAGCCTGACGGCGCAAATCATGCGTTACGCGCGTTCAGCACTCTTCAACTACCCCGGCCAGATCAACTCCGTTCAGGAAGCGGTAACCCGTGTTCTGGGCTTTGATCGTGTTGCTCACATAGCGCTGGGGATCGCCTCGGTTCGCGCTTTCGAGGTGCCGCGTCAGGGTATGCTGGGGATGGATCAGTTCTGGAGGCATTCACTGTATTGTGCTTTCCTGTGCCAGCGCATGGCAGCCAGGTGCGATGCTGACAAGGGGCTTGCCTACCTTTGCGGGTTGCTGCACAACTTTGGTCTGCTGTTGATTGGCCACCTGTTCCCGCAGGAATTCAAGGAACTCAATACCCTCCGTGAAGCCAACCCGGAAGCCAGTATGCATTCTCTGGAACAGCAGGTATTCGGTGCCGACGACAACCAGCAGATGCTGGCTGTCGGCCATGGCGCCATTGGTGGCATTCTGCACCGTTTGTGGGAATTGCCGGATCCGGTGGTCAAGGCGGCCGGCATGCACCAGCAACAGGGGTATCATGGGGAGCATGAAAACTATGTGCTCATGGTTCAGCTTGCCAACGGCCTGCTCAAGGAAAAAGGTATCGGAGACGAGTTCAACCCGGATGACCTGAGTGCCCTGGCGTCACCCCTCGGACTTTCCGAAGGCGATATCACCATTCTGAGTGAGGAGATCGACAAGGTTTCCGGGGATCTGGACGCATTGGCACTGTCCCTGTCATCCTGACCTGCGAATGATTGCAGATGACAACCCGGTGTAACCTTTTGGTGCATGCTACTGAGGTCCACTTTCTCTGGAGTGGCTGAGTTCGTATAATGCGTCTTCTTCGGCATAGCCTGTCCGGTGGTGACCGGTGAGAGGCTGTCGCAAAGCCACAGGGTTTTGCCACAGCTTTTCAAATGATAATGACTACAACGGGAGCACAGCGTTATGAGAATCATCATGTTAGGCGCACCAGGCGCAGGCAAGGGGACTCAGGCCCAGTTTATAACCGAACGTTTCGGGATCCCCCAGATTTCCACTGGTGACATGCTTCGGGCAGCGGTCAAGGCTGAGTCTGAGCTTGGCAAGCAGGTCAAGGAGGTGATGGCCTCTGGTGGCCTGGTGTCCGATGACATCATCATTGCGCTGATTGAAGAGCGGGTAAAACAGCCGGATTGCAAGAATGGCTTTCTGCTGGACGGCTTCCCACGCACCATACCTCAGGCCGAAGCTCTGAAAAACCAGGGTATCGAGATTGACTACGTGGTTGAGATCGCCGTTGATGACGAGGAAATCGTGAGCCGCCTGTCCGGCCGTCGTGTGCATGAGGGCAGTGGCCGTATCTATCACGTAAAATATGATCCGCCCAAGACCGAAGGCAAGGACGACGAAACCGGCGAACCTCTGGTTCAGCGTGAAGATGACAAGGAAGAAACGGTTCGCAAACGCCTGAAAATTTACCATGAGCAGACTGCGCCGCTCATTGGATATTATCAGGACCTGGCCAGGAAAGATCCGTCCTCCGCCCCGAAATACGTGCGTGTTGAAGGTGTCGGTGGTCTGGACGATATCCGCAATCAGATTCTTGCCCAGCTGAAGTGATAGCGTGAAATTACTGGCACTGGATACCTCATCCGAGGGCTGCTCTGCCGCCCTTTTGGTGGATGACAGCGTAACGGAGCGGTTCGAGATTGCTCCCCGTGGGCATACGCGGCTACTGATGCCAATGGTCCGCGAACTTCTTGCAGAACAGGACCTGGTGCCGGCAGAACTGGATGGCCTGGCATTCGCCTGTGGTCCCGGTTCTTTTACCGGTCTTCGAATCGCTACGGGGGTTATCCAGGGCCTGTCCTATGGCCTTGATGTGCCCGTTATTCCTGTGTCGTCGCTGGCAGCGGTTGCGGCGGACGCTATCGCCTGTCTGTCGTTGTCGGAAGGCGACGGCATTGCTGTGGCCTTCGACGCCCGTATGGGTGAGCTTTACTGGGCATGCTTCGTATGTCGGGCCGGACAGCCGGAACGGGTTGGTGACGAGCAGGTTAGTGCACCGGAATCGGTTGGCCTGGCCTCCGGGATCACCCGATGGTTTGGCGTTGGCCAGGGCTGGGCGCTGCGGGACAGCTTCCCCACTGAGGTGACGGACGCCATGACCAAAGTCGACGAGACCCTGGTTCCACGGGCCTCCAGAGTGGCCGGTCTGGCCGCGCTCGCGTTTCGTGAAGGTGCCGGTGTATCCGCCGAACAGGCCCAGCCTGTCTATATTCGCGATGAAGTGGCCTGGAAGAAGCTCCCCGGTCGCTGAAAATCCTCCCTGTTACCGAGACGGACACACTGCCCATGGAATTGTGGCACATTATTGTTTTGGCCGTTATTCAGGGGCTGACGGAATTTCTTCCGATCAGCAGCTCCGCGCACCTGATTCTGCCATCACAGATTCTGGGCTGGCCAGACCAGGGCCTGGCTTTCGATGTGGCTGTCCATGTGGGCACGCTGGCGGCGGTCGTATGGTATTTCCGCAAAGAGGTTTTCAGGCTCACTGTTGCCTGGGCCGGTGATACGGCACAGGGTCGGATAGGGCAGGACAGCGGGCTTGCCTGGGCGGTCATCGCTGGCACGGTGCCGGCCGGTCTGGCAGGGTTATTGCTCAATGACTTCATTGAGTCCTCCCTGCGCTCAGGGCTGGTTATTGCCGCCTCGACCATCGGTTTTGGCCTTGTGCTCTGGTGGTCGGATGCCGTCGGGCGCCGAACCCGCGAATTGCCATCCCTGACCATGAAAGATGCATTGATCATCGGAGTCGCCCAGGCGCTGGCGCTGATTCCCGGTACCTCCCGGTCCGGTATCACCATCACGGCTGCCCTGTTTCTGGGGTTCGGGCGCGAAGCAGCAGCGCGTTTTTCCTTTCTGCTTTCCATTCCGCTGATTCTTGCCGCCGGACTGTTGAAGACCCTCGAGCTGGTTGAGCAGGGTGGAGCAACCGACTGGACCGCCATTGCGCTGGGCGCTGCTTTGTCCTTTGTCAGTGCCGTTATCTGTATTCATCTGTTTCTGAAATTCCTTGAGCGGTTAGGACTTATGCCGTTTGTTATCTACCGGATGGTTCTCGGGGTGCTACTTGTTGTCATGCTCTGGTAGAACAGAATGTGAACAGCCGGCTTTTAAACCTGCGATAAATCTTTCATAATCCTCATTCAGTTGTAACCATAACCGGTGTGCCTGAAATGATTGGTGGTGTAAACCCAAACAGCGGCCTTGCTTTCCAGTCCGGCAACAACAGCCCGGTGAGGGAGCGCAGTGACGTAGCTCGTGCCCCTGCGACCGCCCCGGATAGCAACAGCGATGCAGTGCGGCGGGATCTTTCCGACACCCGTTCCCGCAGTGCCGACGAACGCCCGGTCCCCTCTGCAGAATCCCTTGAACGACGGATTGAAGCGCGCCAGGCTGCCGAAGATGTGAGGCTTGAGCGTTTCCGCGCCGACGAAATACCTCTGAATACCTCTCGGGCCCTCTCCACCTTTGCCGATGTGGCCGCCCGGAGTGATGGTTCCGATTCCGGTCTGTCCGGTATCGACATTCTGGTTTGATACCCGCCGATTCTCAGTTACCCCGGCTGGCGGTTGCCTGCAGTCCTCTCGGTGATGCCTTTGCCGCACGTGAGCTTGCGAATGATCTTTCGCTGCCTTTTTTAGGCAAGGTTCGACCCCGCGATATCCGGGAATACCCGGTGTTACTGTTTTCCGATGAAAACGGACTCGGGTTGCAGGTGACCGGTAAGGGCGCGCCGGGCCCGGTGAGGGCCGAGTTTGTGACCGGCAAGGCGGGATACCGCAGAGAGCATGGTGGTGGCACCGGCCAGTTGATTGCCAGGGCTGTGGGGTTGCAGAAAACCCGGCAACCGCTGCACGTTCTGGATGCCACTGCCGGGCTGGGGCAGGATGCGTTCGTGCTGGCCTCCCTGGGCTGCCGTGTCAGCCTTTTCGAGCGCTCTCCGGTTATCCACGCCCTGCTTGGCGACGGTCTTGCCAGGGCGGCCCTGAACGAGCAGAGCGCGCCAGTGGTTGCGCGAATGACACTGCAGCCAGGCAGCAGCATTGACTGGCTGAAGCAGGCCGGGGAGGGCGGCGCCGATGTGATTTATCTTGACCCGATGTTCCCTCACCGGGACAAGTCGGCCCTGGTCAAGAAAGAGATGCAGGTGTTCCGGACCGTGGTGGGGGACGATGGCGATTCCGAAGACCTTCTGTCAGCAGCGTTGGCGGTGGCAACCTACCGGGTGGTGGTCAAGCGCCCCCGCAAGGCTGAGCCTGTGAGCGGCCCTGAACCCACCACTCGCATTGAGGGCAAGAGCAGCCGTTACGACGTGTACTCCATCAAGGCACTGCCCACCTCACCGGCCTGACAGCCATCCGGTGCCGCGTGCTCAGGCGCCCAGCATGGTGACCTGCTGGATGGCCTGGCGTTTCTCCACGCTCAGTACCAGTCGGGCATCCTCGGCCACTTCATCAAGCCCGTCGCTGTAACACAGCAATCCGTTCTCATCGGTTGTGATCACGCCGTTTTTCTGCATATTGGCGATGAAGTTGCGGAACAGGGTCTTGTCAAAGAACTCCGGCGCATTGAGGCCGAACAGGATGGACATGCGCTCGGCCAGCAGGGTGCTCTGCTCTTCCAGTTCGCTGGCGGTAATCTTGCCGGAGCCGTACTTGCGCAGAATGCCAATGGCAATGTGGTAACGCTCCAGGGTCTGGATAATGAACCGTGACAGTATCCGTAACCGCAGCATGGCGTCGGTGCCTTCCTCGGGACGGCTGATCCGGTCATCCTCCTCTTCGAAAAGCAGCCCCCTGGACACCAGAACGTCAATCCACTGATTGATAACACCGGGAACGTCGTCCAGTGGATACTTCAGGAACAGCTCCGACTGCAGGTAGGGATAGGCCACGCTGGCAAGGAACTCGACCTTTTCCCGGCGCAGCGATTGCTTGTTTTCGAACAGGCTGGCAATGAGTGACGGCAGTGCGAACAGATGCTGTATATTGTTGCGGTAATAGGTCATCAGAATGGCATTACTGCCTTCCAGGGCGATAATGTCGCCCAGCTTCTGGGGCTGGCGTGTAATCAGGCCCATGTTCTCACAGTAGGCCACCCAGTCTTTTCCACTGCCTTCGGGCAGGGTGATGGTTTCCGCATAGGGGAAGGCTTTCAGCAGATCCGCATACTGGTCCATCAGGCGGATCAACTGGCCCTCATCCATGGCGAGGCGATCGGTGCCCAGCAGTGCCGTGGCGGTAATACCGATGGGATTGACCGCAACCGATGCGTTGATGCTTGAAGCCACGCGGGTTGCCAGTTCGGATACGGCCTGGGTCAGCCATTTTGGCCGGTATTCGGAATCGTAGGCTTCCTCTCGCCAGCTGGGTTCGACTTCGTCCAGCACATCGGCAAGGGGAATGGCGTCTCCGAAATTGACGGCCACCCTGCCAAAGGAGTTGCTCAGTTTGCGAACGGTTTTGGCCAGAGCGAACACACTTTCCTTCTGTTTCTTCTTGCCCCGCAATTCACCCAGGTAGGAGCGGCCTTCCATCACTTTCTCATAGCCGATGTAAACCGGCACAAAAACGATGGGTTTGCGGTGGTCACGGAGGAAGCTGCGAACGGTCATGGACAGCATGCCGGGCCGTGGTTGCAGCATTCGACCGGTGCGGCTGCGTCCACCTTCGACAAAATACTCGACGGAGTAACCCCGCGAAAACATCACGTGCATGTATTCGTTGAACACGGTGGCGTAGAGGGGGTTGTCTCGGAAGCTCCGGCGCATGAAAAAAGCACCGCCGCGGCGCAGGATGGGGCCGACGATGGGCATGTTCAGGTTGATACCGGCAGCAATGTGGGGTGGCATAAGGCCATTCTTGTAAAGCACGTAGGATAGCAACAGGTAATCAATGTGGGAGCGGTGGCAGGGCACATAAACCACGGCGTTGTCTTGCGCCACTTCCTTTGCTACCTGAACGTTGTTGATGCTGATGCCGTTGTATATCCGGTTCCACAGCCACGCCAGTAGCACCTCCATGATACGGATGGTGACAATGGACATGCTGGCAGCTATCTCGTCAGCGTACTTGTAGGCCTTCGCACGCACCTTCTCAGGGGGAATGTCATCCTTGCGGGCGGCCTCGCGGATGGCTTCTTTCACTGCCTGGGTGCGTACCAGGCCACTGACAAGGGTGCGGCGGTGCGAAAGATCCGGCCCGAGGACGGCCTGGCGTACTCGGCGAAAGTGGGTGCGGAGAATGCGCGCCAGCTTACGGTTGGCACGCTCTTCGCTGTGGCGGTATTCGTCAATGACCTGCTTCAGGGACAGGGGCTGGTTGAACTGCACGTAGGTATTGCGCCCGTGAACCAGAATGATGAGAAACTTCTGCAGCCGGCCGGCAACGGACCAGGTGTCTGATAAAACCAGCTTGACCAGCGATTTTTCCTTGTCCGGTGAGCGCCCCCAGAACATTGATACCGGTACGATCTGTACGTCCTGCTCCGGGTGCTCCAGGCCGTGGCGAACCAGTGCCTTGAATTCATTGGTGGGTACCGGCGTCTGGCGCCGCCGGAACAGGCCGCCAATCCGGCGATACAGGAAGAAAAACGAATGGTTGGGGCCGTTTTTGACCGGTAGGGAAGATTCGGCACCCGGTAAGCCGGCGCTCAGTACTTCCTGCTCCAGTACCAGGCGACTGGAGAGCGAGCTGTACTGCAGCACATAGCAAACCGGTTTTTCCGGGTCCAGTTCCAGGGCCTCAATGGTGTTGCCACTTACGTCCGTCCGGACCCACAAGAACAGTATCTTGCGGAAAAGGGTCAGGATCAGGCTGCGAAGGCCCAGGAAAAAACGCATAAATGGTCGCTCCGGTTCACAAAACAGGCGCTAAGTTTACTTGGTTGTGCAAAGTGCTGAAAGACATGATGGCGTTCAGTTGTATTGTACCGTTGTGGTACATTTTCTGTTATCTCTCCATCATAGCTGCAGGATTAGGATTATGACGATATGGACACCGGGCTGGACAACAAAAGCCCCCGGCGAAGACGATCTTGTGCTGGCCATCGCCGGTGACACCGTCCTGAAGCCTGGGTCCGGGTGGCTAAGCCCGTGGCGGGCAGTGTCACCGTTTACCAGTGATAACGCTGACGTGGTTTATGTCGGGCAGCTGGATGGACAGAACGTGTATGTTACCGAACCCGATGCGGGCGCAATGGAGGGCGGGGCAGAAGCTGTACCACTGAGAGATGCCATTCTGATGATGGAGGATGCGCCGGCCGACATGCTGGGTACGGCCTTTCAGGTACACCAGTGGTGGCGGGATCACCGGTTTTGTGGCCGCTGTGGTGGAGTGACCGGGCTGCATTCACTGGAGCGGGCAAAATGGTGCCAGCATTGTGGCATCCCCTGGTATCCCCGGGTGGCGCCCTGTGTGATTGTGGTCATTCGCCGTGGCGAGCATATGCTCCTTGCCCGGTCGTCACGTGTAAAACGTCATTTCTTCAGCCTGATCGCGGGGTTTGTGGAGCCGGGTGAGGATATTGAAGCGGCTGTAGCCCGGGAGGTAAAGGAGGAAACCGGGCTGGATGTCTGTGGTATTCGTTACCAGGCCTCCCAGCCATGGCCGTTTCCCCATCAGTTAATGCTCGGTTTTTTTGCCGACTATGCCGGTGGAGAGATTGTCTTGCAGGAAGACGAGCTGGCCGAGGCTGACTGGTACCGGCCGGGCGAATTGCCTCCCGTGCCACCTGCAACCACCATTGCCGGGCGGCTGATTCAGGCTATGGCGCGGGAAATGACCGGGCGGAGGATGCAGACGTGACAATACCGAGGGTGCTGGTATTCGATTCCGGTGTAGGTGGTTTGAGCATCGCCGGTCGTATCCATCGGCAGTTGCCGGGAGTGGGGTTAGTGTATGTGGCGGATAACGCCGGTTTCCCCTACGGTAACCAACCGGAATCGGTTGTTATTGAGCGCAGCCAGGCGCTGATAGGGGCGGCGCTGGAAGAATTCCCCTGTGACGTGATCGTAGTTGCCTGCAATACCGCCAGTACGGTGGTGCTCCCGCATTTGCGGGAGATGACATCAACGCCGGTCATCGGCGTTGTTCCGGCGGTCAAGCCGGCCGTTGCCCTGTCTGTCAATCGTCGTATTGGTGTGCTGGCAACGCCGGCGACGGTAAGGCGCCCCTACCTCAAGAACCTGATCGACGAATTTGCCGGTGACTGCATGGTTGAGCGCCTTGGTCATCCCGACCTGGTTTACTGGATCGAGCGCCTGGTCACGGGCACGCTGGTGCCAGAGCGGCAGCTGCATTCAGCTTTGCAGCCGTTCCGGGACGCCGGAGTGGATACGGTAGTGCTGGGTTGCACCCATTACCCACTGATTACTGAGATGTTGAGGGAGCAGTTGCCGGAGGTGAAATTCTGGGTGGATTCCGGCGATGCCATTGCACGACGTACGGCCTGGTTACTTGAACAGCAGGGGTATGCCCCCGACACCCTGGAACAGCCACTCGGCTCCAGCCCTGTTGAAGCCGCTCTGTTTACTGGTGCAGCGCCCGACAGACTGGGAGCCTTTCTGGACCAGCTGGAGCTCGGCAGCGGGGACATCCGGAGCCATTGGGCAGCGATGGCTGCGGGGGTTATAGCAGCCGGGTCAGTTTGAACATCGCGAGGAATTCCAGTGCCGGTAATGAGCGGCGATGGCAGCAATAGGTTTTGAAGTTTTCTCCACGGAACCGTGACTTGGTGAATTCCAGTCCCTTGAAGTTGTAAAGGAAATTACCCTTCTCATACAAACCATGCATGATGCGCTTGAGCACGCGGCTCTCCTGGTGCTCGGTAGCCTGATCCAATGACAGCGGAATCAGGCCCAGATCCAGGAAAGGTACGCCTTCCTCCTTGAAGACATCCATGGCGTGAGCCATCAGGGTGTAGAAAATACCCTGGCGGAAATCGGCATTGGCCCTGGAAATGTTGGGCACGTAGCTGATGATCTCGTTGTTGCGGTAGATGGGGTCAAAATAGATGAAACCTACCGCTTTACCATCCTGGTAGGCGTAGAAATGCCGCTCGTTTTCCCGGTATTCCATCTCCATGGGACGAATCAGGAAGCGGATTTCCTTGCTCTTGCACTTGCGGGTGCGAATCCAGGCATCGGAAATTTCCCGTGTATGGTCGTCACTGAACCGCTCTTTTACCGTGATTCCATTTTTTTCCGCCTGATTCAGCGCAGTGCGCAGAATCTGTTTCTTCTTTCCGCTCAGCGACCAGTTCTTGAGATTAATGCGGGATTCGCTGCCAAACTGGGTGCCGAACAGATCAAACCGGCGATGAAGGTATTCCACCACAGGTTTTGAAACCTGGACATAACATGCGTTGGGAAAGCGCTGATGGAATTTTTCCAGTATGACCCCGAAGTGCTCTGGTGCAGTGACCGGATCAGACAGCACAAAGGTTCCGCCCCATTTGCGCATGTAGGCCAGGTATCCAACGCCGGGCACATCGAAATACTGCATTCCCGGCTGCAGCGTTGAGAAGGACTGGGAGTGGGTGCCGTACTTTTTCAGGTAGCCGACCCGTTCCGGGAAGGTAAACGCGCCTTCGTCCAGTGACTGAATGCCGTCAAGCGAAAGAATCTGATCTGACATGATGTTGCCCCCCGTTTTTTGTTTTGGATCCGGCGCGAAAACCACGGTCTACGCCCGTTTCTGTCCCAGGATCGACCAGTAACAGTTCATGTTCAGCAGTTTGAAGTGCTTCTTCTCGGTAACCTGCAGGCCAAGGCGCTGCATGTGCTCGGGGTAGTTGTAGATCTTGTGGAAGGCGTTATTGGCGAACAGCCAGAAGGTGAAAACCGCCATGTACCAGTACATCTTTTTGAACAGCCGGGCGACAATGTTGCCGGTGGGGTAGCAGAAGTCACCGATCACTACTTTGGCGTCGGCCTTTCCCAGGCGGATCAGGTGCTCCAGAACCCTGACCATCATTTCCTCATCGAACACGTTGAGGAAAAAGTTGGCCACAACCATGTCGTATTGCTCGAACTCATCCACCTTCATGATAGCGTTGTGGATACGTCGGACATTCAGGTGAGGAGCCTCTTTTTCCTGCGCTTCGCCGAACTTTCGTAACATGGTTTCGGACAGGTCCACCACCGTGACATCTGCACCCAGTTCTGCTGCTCGAATAGCATCACGCCCATGACCGACACCGGCAAAAAGAATGCGCGCACCGGGTTTTACCGTTTCGACATCGAGCATGGCGGTCTTGCAGCGGTGGATGTTCTTGCCGCTGTAGAGATTGCTCAGAAAATCGTAAACCGGGCCAATGTATTTGTATTTGTCGTGCATGGTGACTTCTGCC
>JBHEPI010000160.1:0-13088 GCA_046260345.1 Marinobacter sp.
GTTTGTCAGGGCGGCGGGGCTACCCTCCCGGGAATGTAATTGGCCATGGATGGCCAATTCCAAGCGCACATGGATGTGCTCGTAGCGTTTCCCGGGAGGGTAGTCCCGCCGCCCGTCTCCACGGAGTAAGAATCACGATGAGCAAGTTCTGGAGCCCGTTGGTCAAAAATCTGACCCCCTATGTCCCGGGGGAGCAGCCCAAGATGGCCAATCTGGTGAAGCTGAACACCAATGAGAATCCCTTCGGTCCCTCGCCGAAAGTTGTCGAGGCAATCAGCGCGGAGTTGAACGACAACCTCCGGCTTTACCCGGACCCTGAAGGCGATGCGCTGAAAAAAACGATCGCCGAATACTATGGCGTCCAGAGCGAACAGGTCTTTCTTGGCAACGGCTCCGACGAAGTGCTGGCGCATATTTTCTTCGGTCTGTTCCAGCACGGCCAGCCGATTCTCTATCCGGACATCACCTACAGCTTCTACCCGGTGTATTGCGGCCTTTACAACATCGACGGCAAAACCGTACCGCTGACGGACAGCTTCGAGATAAACCCTGAAGACTACCAGCAGCCCAACGGCGGCATCATCTTCCCCAACCCCAATGCACCCACGGGTCGTTACCTGGCCTTGGACAAGGTAGAAGCCATCGTCGCCGCCAATCCTGACCGGGTTGTGGTGGTGGATGAGGCCTACGTGGATTTCGGGGGCGAAACCGCTATCAGGCTGGTGGCAAAGTATCCCAACCTGCTGGTCAGCCAGACGCTTTCCAAGGCACGCTCACTGGCCGGCCTGAGGGTCGGTTTTGCGGTGGGCAGTGCCGAACTGATTGAAGCCCTGAACCGGGTGAAGAACAGCTTCAATTCCTATCCCCTGGATCGCCTTGCCCTGGCAGGCGCCGTGGCCGCATTCGAGGATGAAGACTGGTTTCGCGCCACCTGTGAAGGGGTCATTGGCGAACGGGACTGGGTAACATCAAAGCTGGAAGCTCTGGGCTTCGAGGTTTTGCCTTCGAAAGCCAACTTCATCTTTGCCCGCCATCCGGACCATGCCGGGGAGGCGTTGGCCAAAGGCCTGCGGGAGCAGGGCGTGATTGTGCGCCATTTCAACAAGCCCCGGATTTCCGATTTCCTGCGTATCACCACCGGCACGGCGGACCAGAACAAACGCCTGGTCGAGTGCCTGGAAGCATTGGTGTAAGGAGACCCCATGGCATCACGCAACGAGATTCTTCGCACTCTGAATGAATGGCTGGCCCCGGAGAACTTCCAGGATTATTGCCCCAACGGCCTGCAGGTTGAGGGTGCCGAAGAGGTGGCCACGATTGTCAGTGGCGTAACCGCGTCACAGGCGTTGATCGATGCGGCTATCGATGCCGGCGCCGACATGATCCTGGTGCACCACGGATACTTCTGGAAAGGTGAGGATCAGGCAATTCGCGGCATGAAGCGCGAGCGGATCAAAAGTCTGCTGGACCACGATATCAACCTGGTGGCTTACCATCTGCCTTTGGATGACCATCCGGAATACGGCAACAATCGCCAACTGGCGGACGTGCTGGGCATTCGTGATCCCCGGCCGCTGGGCGGCCTGGTATGGCAGGGCGAGCTGGAGGCTCCCATGTCGCCAGAAGCATTTGCGCAACTGATTGGTGGTCGTCTTGATCGGGTGCCGCTGTGGGTCGGAGAAGGGCCCGCGCAGATATCACGGGTCGGCTGGTGCACCGGTGCCGCCCAGGGTTTCATCGGCAAAGCGCTGGAGGCCGGGCTGGATGCCTATATCAGCGGAGAGATTTCAGAACCGACGACCCATACCGCCCGCGAGTGCAGCATTCATTACTATGCGGCAGGACACCACGCGACAGAACGATATGGGGTTCAGGCCCTGGCGCGGGCCCTGGAGAAAACATTCGGTGTAAATCACCGGTTTATCGATTGCGATAACCCGGTGTAACGGTCAGGCCTTCTGTTCTTTCTCGGCCAGCCCGAAATCCTCGGCCAGCGTGCCTTTTTCTTTCGGGTCGCTTTTCGGAGCGTAGTCCCGGGGCGGCTCAACGCCGTCCTTGCTACCGGCAGTTTCTTCCAGGCGGGCGCGTGCGTTTTCTTTTTCCAGCTCGAGCAGCCAGTCTTCATCGTTGCAAAGGCGGTTGGCGCCGCGTGCCATATGCTGGTTTACATCGCGGTAGGTATCGTTGAAACGGCGCAGCAGATGAGCAGACTCCATGAAGTGCTCGTTGACCTGTGCCTGGTAACGTGTGTACTCGTTTCTCAGTTCTTCAATCTGCTGTTCAGCCCGGCGCTGCCGCAAGGTGGCGCCCTGACCGGAGCGGCCAACCAGTACCCCGATGACAATGCCAACAATCAATGCGGCGATAGCTGCCAGAATCAGGTTTGTCATAAGCTGTGTCGTCCTTTTGATGAGTCTGCCGTGCCGGTGCAGTGGTTACGCCGGCCGGTGCTGAATGCGCCAGGTCCGCTGGCCGTTATTCATGCGGTTACTTTCCCTTAACAGAGTATAACGCCCGAAAGCGTCTGCGCACACGAATGGCGCGTGCGCCAATCGTCGTATTGCATCGTATCTCTGGCCTTTCGTCACTGTTCAGGGGGCTGTGAGCCTTTCCGGGACATGGCGAAAAAAGCCAAAATCGGCCACAATACGCCGCCGTTATGAATGACCATACTTCGGGAAACGCCTTAATGACACCCCAAAAGTGCATCCATATGACCCCATGGGAACGATACCAGCAAGACCTCGAGCGGCCGGAATTTGAAAAAGACCCGGCCCAGGAAGACGCGGTGCGCCGTTTGCAGTCACTGTACGACAAACTGGTGGCGGCGGAAAGGGAGCGCGAGAAGCCGATGGTCAGGCTCCGGCTGAAAATGAAAAAGGGCAAAGAAGACCCGGTCAAAGGCTTGTACTTCTGGGGCGGTGTGGGTCGTGGCAAGACCTACCTGATGGATACCTTCTACGAGTCGCTGCCGTTTGATCGTAAGATGAGAGTGCACTTTCACCGCTTCATGCAGCGGGTGCACAAAGAGCTGAGAAACCTGAAGGGCAAGAAGAACCCACTGGAACTTGTTGCAAAACAGTTTGCCGACGAAACCCGGGTTATCTGCTTTGATGAGTTTTTTGTTTCCGACATCGGCGATGCGATGATCCTGGCCACACTGATGGATGGCCTGTTCAGCCGTGGTGTCACCCTGGTGTGTACGTCCAATATTGTTCCGGACGGCCTCTATAAGGATGGCCTGCAACGCGCCCGGTTTCTGCCCGCCATTGAACTGGTCAAGAAACATACCGATGTGGTGAATGTGGACGGTGGCGTGGACTACCGCCTGAGAACCCTGGAGCAGGCTGAGATTTACCATTACCCCCTAGACGAGGAGGCCGACGAGAGCCTTCAGAGAAGTTACGACGGCCTTGCTGTTGAAGCCGGCAGCCACAGCCTGGAACTCGAAATCAACGGCCGCAAACTCACCGCCATCAGCCACTCGGATGACGTGGTGTGGTTCGATTTCAAAACCCTGTGTGACGGCCCCAGGAGTCAGAACGATTACATAGAGCTGGCCCGGGAATTCCACGCCGTAATCGTCAGCAACGTGCCTGTCCTCGGCAAAGAAAAAGACGACCAGGCCCGACGGTTTATCAACATGGTCGACGAGTTCTACGACCGCAACGTGAAAGTCATCATCTCTGCAGAAGCCGCCATCACCGACCTCTATGCCGGCGGGCGGCTCGGTTTCGAGTTCGAGCGCACCGAATCGCGGTTATTGGAGATGCAGTCCAGGGAGTATCTCGAGGCCCCGCACCGAGCCTGATGGACGTCGGATTACGCCTTTGGCTAATCCGACCTACCCGAACCCAAACACAAACCCCGTAGGTCGGATTAGGCGCAGCCGTAATCCGACAACCCGAGCCCAACACAAACAGAGAGATCCAACAATGACCACAGACAACGTCGTAATCGTAAGCGGTGTCCGCACCCCCATGGGTGGCTTCCAGGGCAGCCTGGCTGCAGTGTCGGCACCCGAACTGGGTGCCATCAGCATCGCTGAAGCCATCCGCCGCGCAGGGCTTCAGCCGGCTGACGTGCAGGAAGTCATTATGGGCAACGTATTGCCCGCCGGCCTCAAACAGGGTCCGGCCCGCCAGGCTATGCGTCAGGCAGGTCTGCCCGACAGCACCGGTGCCACGACGATTAATAAACTGTGCGGCTCCGGCATGAAAGCCGCCATGTTCGCCCACGATGTCATCAAGGCCGGCAGTAACGACATCATGGTTGCCGGCGGCATGGAGAGTATGTCCAATGCCCCCTATATCCTCCAGGGTGTCCGCAGCGGCTATCGCATGGGGCCTGGCCAGGCGCCCCAGGACCACATGTTCCTTGATGGCCTTGAGGACGCGGAAACCGGCCGCCTGATGGGCGCATTCGCCCAGGAAATGGCCGACAAGAAAGGCTACACCCGTGAGGAAATGGACGAATACGCGATCACTTCTCTGACCCGGGCCAAAACAGCCATTGAGACGGGTCTGCTCAAAGACGAAATTATTCCTGTCACCGTTAAAAACCGCAAAGGCGATGTGGTGGTAGAAGACGATGAGCAGCCCCACAGCGCCAATATCGAAAAGATCCCGAGCCTGCGACCGGCGTTCAGTAAAGACGGCACCGTTACCGCAGCCAATGCCTCGTCAATTTCCGACGGTGCTTCGGCGCTGGTACTGATGCGAGAGTCCGAAGCCGAGAAGCGCGGCCTCAAACCACTGGCCCGCATTGTTGCCCATAGCACTCAGTCCCAGCATCCATCGGAATTCACCTGCGCCCCGGTAGGCGCCATCGAGACGCTGTTTGGTAAAACCGGCTGGACCAGGGACGACGTCGATCTGTTTGAAATCAACGAAGCCTTCGCCATGGTCGCCATGATGCCCATTCGCGAACTCGGCCTGGACCCGGAAAAGGTCAACATCCACGGCGGTGCCTGCGCCCAGGGCCACCCCGTCGGCTCCACCGGCTCCCGCCTGCTGGTGACGCTGATGCATTCCCTTAAACACTACGGCAAGAAGAAAGGTGTTGCGGCGCTCTGCATCGGTGGTGGCGAGGCCACGGCCATGGCGATCGAAATGCTCTAACCGTAGGTCGGATTAAGCAAAGTAATGTAGGTCGGATTAGCGCAGCGTAATCCGACAACATGGTTGCGGCATGTACCTTGCTGTCGGATTACGCTTTGCTAATCCGACCTACTTTTGCGGGTAAAAATCCTTTACCCACCCAACTGGTTGCATCCCGAAATGTTGACTATAGTGATTCTGTGCGAGGGAAGCCTGCCGCGGAGAGGGGTGTAATCGTAAAATCATACTTTTGACTGATCAAAGCGTCCGATGGCGTTAGCTATAGTGCGAACATCACGAGCACTGTGCATGAAGCCTCCTAACATCGTGAATACCAATAATCAGAGCAGCGACTCAGAACAACAATGGAGTAGCCTTCCAATGACAAGAAAAACACACCAATGGCAGCAGTGGACCAAATTGCCGCTGGCCGTAGCAGTTGCAGCCGGAATTTCCGGCCAGGCAGCCGCCTATTCGTTTTACGTGGGGGATGTGGAAGCCTCTTTTGATACTACGCTATCCTACGGTGCCACATGGCGTACCCAGGAGCGAGATCGTCGTCTGATCGCCCAGGGTAACCTTGGTCCTGAATTTGCCAACACCACGGTTGGCGCGTCAACTAACAATTATGATGACGGTAACCTCAACTTTGAAAAAGGTGATGTGGTTTCCCACGTTGCCAAGGGAAACAGTGATCTGTTTCTGAATTATAATGTAATGGGCAATTATCTGGATCGGGTCGGTGCCTTTGTTCGAGGCCGTTACTGGTATGATTTTGAGCTTAAAGATGGCGACAGGGCGGTCGATGACGTTGGGCAGCAACGAGAGTTGAACAGCCAGGCCAAAGACAATGCTTCTGGCGCTGAGTTCCTCGATGCCTATGTGTTTTCTGACTGGTATCTCGGCGAGACGCCAGTAAGCCTGCGGTATGGCAAGCAGGTAGTAAGTTGGGGCGAAAGTACGTTTATCCAGGGTGGCATCAACACCATCAACCCGATCGACGTACCGGCTTTTCGCGCGCCGGGCTCAGAGTTGAAAGACGCACTGCTGCCGGTTGAAATGTTCTACATGTCTGCTGGCGTGACTGAAAACGTCACCGTGGAAGCCTTTGTGCAGGCTGACTGGGAGCCTGTCCGTATTGACGATTGCGGTACTTTCTTCTCCACTAACGACTTCACTGCAGATGGTTGTGGCCCAGTCCTGTTGGCTGGCCAGTTGCCGGACTCACAGGCGCTTGCCGGTGGTTTCGTTTCGCCACGAAATGCCGACAAGGAAGCTGACTCCAGGGACCAGTTTGGTGTCGCCATGCGCTGGTACGTGCCTGAACTGAACGATTCCGAACTCGGCTTCTACTACATCAAGTACAACAGCCGTCTGCCTTACGTCAGTGGCACTGTGCGTGACGATCGCGAAGGTGAGCGGTTCCCGGCTTACTTCATTGAGTATCCGGAAAACATTAACCTTTACGGTGTCAGTATCAACACCACCACTCGGGGTGGCTGGTCCCTGGGCGCAGAATATTCCTTCCGAGACAATCTGCCCATTCAGTGGAACGCGTTTGAACTGATTTACGGCGGCATTCAGCAGGTCAATCCGGAGACGGGTGAGCCCGCGAGCCTGCTTCAGGTCCAGCGTGAGGCCGAAGCTGGCGGAGCGGACCTTCGGGGCGCAGAAGTGGAGGGCTACGACCGCTTCAATGTTTCCCAGGCCCAGATGACGCTGATCAAGTTCTTCGATCAGGTTATGGGCGCCAGCCGTATGTCTCTGATTGCGGAAGTAGGCGCAACCTATGTGCATGACCTGCCTGATACAGATGAAGCACGCTACGGCCGCTCTGGTACCTTTGGTATCGGCGACCTGCCGGGAGGCGCTTGTGACGGCAGTGGTTCAACAGGAACTGCATTGAATATCAATGGCAGTTACTGCACCAACGACGGGTTTGTGACCTCATTTTCCTGGGGCTATCGTACCCGTCTTGTCTGGGATTATCCGAGCGCGATTGCAGGCATCAACCTGTCGCCGCAACTTTCCTGGAGCCATGACGTCCAGGGCTATGGTCCTCAGCCTGGTGGCGCGTTCAGCGAAGGAAATAAAGCCATCGGTCTGTCGCTCCAGGGGGTTTACCAGAACCGCATAACCGGTAACATCGGTTATACAAACTTTTTCGGTGGCAAACCGTATAACGAGTTGACCGACCGGGATTTCGTGAGTGCAAGCGTCTCTTACTCATTCTGATTCGGCCCGAATTCGTTTAACGAGGTAACATAAATGAAACTGAACAAGAAGCTACTGGTCACTGGCATCCTGTCCGCGTCTTTGTTCGCGGGCAACGCCTTTGGTGCGGTTTCCTCAGAAGAAGCGGCCAAGCTGGGCGATTCGCTCACGCCGATGGGTGCAGAGAAAGCCGGTAATGGTGACGAAATCCCGGCCTGGGATGGTGGCCTGACAGAGGCGCCGGCGGGATATAACAATGACGGAATCTATGTCCACCCGTTCCCGGACGAGAAACCGCTGTTCACTATTGATCAGAGTAACGTTGACGAGTACGAGGACAGGCTGTCCCCGGGCCAGATTGGCATGATCGAACGTTATGACGATTACAAAATACCGGTCTACAAGACCCATCGCACGGCTGCTTATCCGGACCACGTGATGGATGAGACGGTCAAGAACGCCACCAGCGTGGATCTGATCAAGGACGGTAACGGTCTGGGTAACTACCAGACAGCGACACCGTTTCCCATTCCCCAGAACGGTCTTGAGGCCATCTGGAACCACATCACCCGTTATCGTGGTGGCTCTGTCCAGCGTAATGTTGGTCAGGTAACACCGCAGGAGAACGGCAACTACAGTGTGGTCAAGTTCCAGGACGAACTGACCTGGCGTACCTACCTGAAAGACTACGAGCCAGGCGAAGATGAGAACGTGCTGTTCTACTTCAAGCAGGCCATCACGGCCCCGGCTCGCCTGGCGGGTAACGTACTGCTGGTTCACGAGACGATCGATCAGGTAGCAGAGCCTCGTCGTGCCTGGGTATACAACGCCGGTCAGCGCCGTGTGCGCCGTGCACCGCAAGTTGCCTATGACGGCCCGGGTACCGCAGCTGATGGCATGCGTACATCAGACAACTTCGACATGTTCAACGGTGCACCTGACCGTTACAACTGGGAGTTGGTTGGCAAAAAGGAAATGTACATTCCGTACAACTCCTATCAGCTGGTGGATCGCGACCTGGAATATGACGACATCATCAAGGCCGGCCACATCAACCAGGATCTGACCCGTTACGAACTGCACCGTGTCTGGCATGTGCGCGCGACTCTGAAAGATGGCGAGCGTCATATTTATGGACAGCGCGATTTCTACATCGACGAAGATTCCTGGCAGGCAACGGTCATCGACCATTACGACGGCCGTGGCGAGCTCTGGCGTGTGGCTGAGGCGCACAGCATGCAGTTCTACGATCAGGAGGTTCCCTGGTACGCCATTGAAACCCTCTATGACCTGCTGTCCGGCCGCTACCTGGTGCTGGGTCTGACCAACGAAGAGTCCAATCCGTACTCATTCGGTGTTGAGCGGGCTTCCCGCGAATATACGCCGTCCGCCCTGCGCAGGGCAGGTACCCGGTAACGTACAGCGTTTTCCCGGAAGCTATTCCGGGTTATAAAAACGGCGGGCTCAGGCCCGCCGTTTTTTTGTTTTTGCAGCTTACCCCTGATTTGGTTTAACCTCTCGTTACTCATACTAAAGGCGTACCCGATGCAGGTCGCCACAATAATGACAAGGCAGAGATCACATTTGCCGGACATCGGGCCTACGCGCCTGCAGATTCCGGGTTTTCAACGGGGCAAAGAGTGAAACCATTTGATGATGGCTGTGCGGCCAACGATGAGTTCCGGTCGGCACTGGGTGGAGCACATCGTGGCGAGTTGATCAGGGATTTACTGCGTCAGCGGGTAAGGATGCCGGAGCTGGTACCCAATTATCTGGAAAGACCAGCACTTACCGAAAAACTCACATCCGTGATTATGCCGGGCAAGGTGCTGTTTATTGAAGCACCGTCGGGGTTTGGAAAATCCCATGCGCTGAGCGCTGCTTTTCGTGAAACCGGCCGCAGCCCGGAAACCCTGCGCTGGCTGAGCCTCACCGGTCAGGAGAACGACGCCACCCGGCTGATGGGGCTGCTGGACGTTGCCTTGACTCCTCCGCACGCAACGTCGCGGGCCTCCGGTCAGCAGAAGGCTGCCAGTTGCAGCGATGCACTGGCACTGCTGTGTTCCGATCCTCACTGGAACAAACCGGAAGCGGACAGCGTACTGGTGGTAGACAACATCGGTACCGTCGTTAACCCGGCTGCCATCGCCCTGTTGCAGCAACTCGCAGCCAATACGCCGGTCGGCCTGGCACTGGTTCTGGTGTCGAGAAAGCCACTGCCTTTTGAAACCCATACCTATGAACTGGAGGGCCGCTTTAACCGGATTGGTACCGAGTCTCTGGAGCTCACCCGTTCGGAAACCTTCGAGTTCTTCCAGACGGCTGTCAGCCGCAACCAGCTCACCACCGTCGCCGTTGAACACTTGTACGCACTCACGGAAGGCTGGATAACACCGCTTGGTCTTTACCAGAGAGAGCTGGAGTCCTCCTCCGAGGCCCGGCTGCCGATTCAGGAAACCTTCAGTGTTGAGCGCTTTCTCCGGGATGCAGTACTGATTCATCTTACGCCGGGGCAGCAGCGTTCCCTGCGCATTATGGCGGAGATGGAGATTGTGTCGGACGAACTCTTCCTGGCGCTGGCGGATGCTGGTTGTGATCACGCATTCAGGCCGTCCGCCGTGGCAGAAACGGGGTTGCCGCTGCGTCCGCTTCCGGGCCGGGGGCGCTGGTTCCGCCTTAATCCGCTGCTGCATGACTGGCTGCAGACGCCGGCGCTGGACGGTGCCCGGGAGCGGGCGCTCAAGGCCAGCCGCTGGTTCAGTGAGCGTAACCAGTTCCCGGAGGCGTTACGCTATGCATTGTTGAGCGGTGATCTGGAGGAATCTGTCCGCATTGCTTCGGAAGGCTCAGAGGCGCTGCTGATTGGCCAGGATACTGCGTCGCTGCTGCGGCTTCGCCGGTCGTTGCCGTCGGGACTGCTGGAAAAGAGTGCGCGGCTGAAAATCGTATACGGCTGGGTTCACGCCATTGGTGGCCAGTTCAGGCAGGCACGGATGTTGATCAGTGACCTCGACGAAGGAAATCACCCGGAACTGGTGGGCCGTATAGACGCCCTGAGAGCCTTTATCCTTCGCGGGGAAGGTAGCGTGGATGAAGCGCTGAAAGTGGCGGACCGAGCTCTGCAGGCGGAAGAATTGTCTACCCAGGGGCAACTGGTTACGCAACTGGTACGCTCAAGTGCCCTCTGTGCCGCGGGTAATTTTGGCGAAGCAAGGGAAGCCAACCGTATCGCCGCAAAACTGGCCCGGGAAGCAGGCGATGCCGGCTCGGAAATCCTCGCGGTGTATGCCCATGCGCGGATTGAACTGGGCAAAGGCTCGCTGAAACACACCGAACAGCTGCTCAGAACCGGTCTGGATACCGCCATGAACGAGGTCTCCCGCCCGGCACGGGTTGGCGAGACCCGGCTCCAGCTCAACCTGGTGATGGTTTTGTGGCATCAGGGCCGGGAAGCGGAAGCAGACCGCCTGCTGGTGACCTGTATCCGCCATGCGGAGCAAACCCGTGACCTTGGCCTGTTGCTGGCCATGGCGCTGAGGGTGCTGATCTGTCGCACCCAGAACCGTCTGGATGATGCCTTTGCCTGGATAGGTCGTGCCGAACGTACCATGCAGTCCTGGCAGGTGGATCAGTCGGTGTATGTTCCGGTTCTGGAAGCGCTGAAAATCAGTGGCTGGCTGTCACTGGGGCAGCCGGATACAGCCGCCCAGGCCATGGAACGGCTGAATCCCTGGCGAAAAGTGAACTGTGTGCCGGAAATGTTCCCGATGATGCCGGGTATGCTCGACTGCCTGCAGGCCCGGATTGAACTGGCGAGGGGTGACGACGTCAAGGCGGCTGAAACCGTGAAGAGCATCCGCAATAATAATGGTGAAACACTGCCGTTCGGGCTCGATATCCACTCGAGATTGCTGGAGAGCGTTGTCAGCTGGCGCCAGAAAGGCCCCGCGGTTGCCCAGAAACTTCTCACCGCGGCGATCAATATGGCCGGGGATGAGCATTACATCAGCCCCTTCGCCGAGCTGAAGGGTGAGTTGCAGGAACTGCTGGAAAAAAGCTGGACGCAGCTGCCGGACACGCCGTTTACCGAGTCTGTCGGGCGGTTGTATGGCCTGTCGGACATGAAGGAGCGGGCGCCCCTGGCCGAACCGATCAGTGACCGGGAGCAGGGTGTGCTGGAGTTGATTGCCCAGGGCCTGTCAAACCAGGATATTGCCGACCGTCTGCACATCTCCCTGCACACGGTGAAAACCCATGCCCGCCGTATCAATGCCAAACTGGAAGTGAGATCCCGTACCCAGGCCATTGTCCGCGCCCGGGAACTCGGCCTGCTGTAGAACTCAGGCGGACTGTTTCAGCTCTTCAATGCGGGCATCTTTCTCTGCCCAGAGTTGGCCGACCCAGCGCTGGAAATCCGCCCGCACATCCCGGTTGTTCTGGTAGTCCATTCCCAGAAACCGCCGGGGAATTTCCCGGGTTCGGATATCGATCACGATTTTCCCCACACGGCCACACAGGTAGTCCCAGATGCCGGACCTGCCCCCCGGGTACACAATGGTGACATCCAGCATGGTATGCAGTGATTCACCCATGGCCTCCAGTACAAAGGCGGTGCCACCGGCGCGGGGCTTGAGCAGGTTCCTGTAGGGAGAATTCTGACTTTGGTGCTTCGCTGGCGTCAGTCTGGTGCCTTCCATGAAGTTGAAGATGGTAACGGGCGTATAGCGGAACTTTTCACAGGCGGCCCGGGTGGTTGCCACATCCTGCCCTTTCAGTTCCGGGCGGCGGGCAATCTGCTCCTTGGTGTGCCGCTTCATGAACGGAAAATCCAGCGCCCACCAGGCAATACCCAGGAAGGGCACCCAGATAAGCTGCTGTTTCAGGAAGAATTTGAGCAGTGGAATGCGGCTGTTCAGCGCATGCTGGATGGCCGGGATGTCGGCCCAGCTCTGGTGGTTGCAGGTGACAAAATACCAGTGGTCCCGGCTCAAGCCTTCGGCACCGCGAATGTCCCATTCAATTTCGTGGAGCACATCCGCCAGCACATTATTGAAGCCGATCCACAACCAGGCAATGCGATTGAGGACAATGGTGCATCCCTTGCGGATGGGGGCTGCCGGAATAACCAGCTTGATAATGGCAAAGACCATCAGGATCGGAAACAGCCACAACGTGTTCAGCAGGATAAGCAGAATCGCAAGCACACCTTTGAACGGTGCAGGCAAGAAACTGAGCATTGACAGACATCTCCGGAATACAGGTCAGGGCCGTTATCTGATAGCAGGATTATCCTTCGCTGCCGGTGGCGTCGTCCGCGTTGTCAGGAAGCAGCGCTTCTTCCTTGCTGGCAGATGCCAGCTTCAGCAATGTTTGCTGGCTGCCTTCCCGGACGCTGCGAAACTTTTTGTCGTAGTAGGTCAGGTTATTGTGGCGGATCATGCTTCTGATTTCTTTTACGTAATCCTCACCACGCTCTGAGTAGCCGAGCAGGCCGGCAGCCAGGTTTACGCCGCTGGCGTAATCGCCGTTATTGTGAGCCTCGAGGCGGACGTCCCGAAGCGGCTGGTAGACAGGATGACGGTTCAGGTTCTGGATGTAGGAGCGCACCGAGAGGTAGGGTGAGTCGAAGGATGCCACTTCGTGGCTGGCACCCTCAACACGGCCCTGGGGCACCAGGCCACAGCCTTCGTAAAAACACCACTGGCCAAACAGGTTGTTGCCCCGGAGGGCAAAGCGGGAAGTGCCCCAGGCAGACTCATTGGCGGCCTGCGCCAT